>NZ_AP024849.1:5907500-6041432 GCF_019977655.1 Clostridium gelidum | reverse complement strand
TCTTATTCCTCCAATATTTTAATAAAAAAAATTTTATGATATTTATGTACAGTTTATCAACAGGTATATTAACAGTTGTATATTATAGCCATGTATGTATATAAATATATCAACATGTTAATAACTATGTGTATATATTAATCGTGTATAAATTTAATAACAATTTACTAAAAAAGTTATAAACATATGCTTAATATAGTATTAATGTGCTATAGGAGATAGTGTAATAGCAAGGAATAAACACGTTATCCACAAAGTTATCAACACGTGTGGATAACTTTTGATATCAATAAGTTATTCACAATATAATACTTATGATAACATAAGTAAATATGGATATTCAATAAGTTATCCACAAATAAATATATAAAAATATATTTATCAACAATTATTGCCACCTTGACAGAAAATTATTATGTAGATATAATAAGTAAAGTAAAATTTAAAATCATAAAGTATAGTTTTTACTATAAATAAATAATTTAAGGAGGTGCATGTGTAATGTTCATGACTTATCAACCTAAAAAGAGACATAGAAAAAAGGAACATGGCTTCAGAAAGAGAATGAGTACTTCAGCAGGAAGAAACATTCTTAAAAGCAGAAGACAAAAAGGAAGAAAGAAATTAACAGCTTAAGGGCCGCATTAAGTGGCCTTTTTTCTGCAAATGCAGGAAAAAAAGGAGTATAAAAATATCTATGATTTATAGATTAAAAAAGAATTTTGAATTTTCAATTGTATATAGAAGAGGGAAATCATTTGCAAATGATTTTCTAGTTATGTACATATTAAAGAATAAAAGAAATAAAGATAAGAAATTTAATATTTATAATAAATTAGGTGTTTCTGTAAGTAAAAAAGTAGGAAATAGTGTTGTTAGAAGTAGATGCAAAAGATTAATAAGTGAAAGTTTTAGGTTAAATTATGATTCTATTATAAAAGGATATGATTTTGTTTTTATAGCAAGAAATCCTGTAAAGGATAAAAGCTATCTTGAAGTAGAAAAATCCATGAAGAATTTAATTAAAAGGGCAGGCTTATATAATAATGAATAAACTACTAATAATTCTAATTAATTTTTATAGAAAAAATATTTCACCTGGAAGACCTTCATGCTGTAGATTTACGCCAACCTGTTCACAATATGCTCTAGATGCCATAGATAAATATGGGGCTTTTAAAGGTTGTATAATGGCGGTTTACAGAATATTAAGATGTAATCCTTTGTGTAAGGGTGGGTATGATCCAGTAAGGTAAGGTATAGGAGGTATGTATTTTAATGTTTGAAAGTATAATTAAGTTTATGGCTGATATATTTAATTACTTCTATGTTTTTATGCGTGATAGTATGGGGATATCAGACGTAGGATTAGGTTATGTTTTAGCTATATTTGCATTTACAGTAGCTATAAGATTATTGATATTGCCACTTAATATTAAGGCTGCAATATCAACTAGAGGAATGCAAAAAATTCAACCAGAAGTTAAAAAGCTTCAAGAAAAATATAAAGATGATAAAGAAAAATTAAGTACAGAAACAATGAAGTTATATAAAGAAAAAAATGTTAGTATGACAGGCGGATGTTTACCATCTTTATTGCCACTACCTATATTAATGGCTCTTTATTACGTATTTATGAGAATAGAAGGAATAGATGGAGCATCATTCTTATGGATTAAAGATTTATTTGCTCCAGATGCATACCATATATTACCGATCTTAGCTGCATTATCAACTTATATACCATCATATTTAATGACTAAAGCTACACCAGCACAGCCTGGTGGAATGAATATGGGTAGTATGAATTTAATGATGGCTGGAATGATGGGATTTATGTCATGGAATTTTAAATCAATATTAGTTTTATATTGGATAATTGGTAACTTGATACAAACAGTACAAACTTATTTCTTAAATTATAAACCTGCAATAAAAGAAATTGATTCTAGAAAAGAAAAAGAAGCTCAAGTAGAATCAGAAAAGTTTGTAATGGCAGTTGAAGAACCTAAAAACTTAGCTAGTAAAAAGAAAAAAAATAAATAAAAAAGTGATTTAAGTTTGCTTTGATATTAGAGGTGGTGAATTAACAGATGAAATCAATAGAAGTAGAAGGAAAAACTGTTGAAGAAGCCTTAAATAAAGCCTTAATTGAATTAGGTAGAGATAAAAGCATGGTGAATGTTGAGATTTTGAATCATGGTTCAAAAGGTTTATTTAATGTTATAGGAGTTAAACCAGCTAGAATTAAGGTTTCTAATAAATATGATTATATTGAGGAAGCAAAAGATTTTATAGCAAATATACTTAATTGTATGGAACTAGAGGCTCAGATAGACTTTAAGGAAGAAAATGATATTCTTAGAATCAATTTATCAGGAGAAAAAATGGGCGTGATAATAGGTTACAGAGGAGAAACATTGGATTCTATACAATATTTAGTTTCATTAGTAGTTAATAAGGCACATGAACTTCCTCATAAAAAAGTTATACTAGATACTGAAAATTATAGGAACAAAAGAGAGGAAACTCTTAAAGGTGTTGCTATTAAGACAGCTAATAAGGTTGAGAAGACGCGAAAAGTATTTAAGTTAGAACCAATGAATCCATATGAGAGAAGAATTATTCATTCTGCACTTCAAGGAAATGCTTTTGTTAATACATATAGTGAAGGCGATGAACCATTTAGAAGAGTAGTTGTTGAATTAAAAAAAGATTTGTAGAAGAAAGCCTTAGGGCTTTCTTTTTAAATTTATAACCTAAATTTTATAAATTTAGGTTATAAATTTAAAAAGAAAGTTTATTTAATATAATTTTGACTAATTATATTTTGTTATGTAAAATTGATAGTAGTCTGAAATTGTATTAATAAAAAAAATTTCTTCTGTATAAGGGAGGACAATAATGAAAGAATTTGATACTATATGTGCAATAGCTACGCCTATTGGAGAAGGTGGCGTTGCAATAATTAGAATTTCCGGAGAAAATGCTTTAAGTATTGCTAGTAAGATATTTGTAGCTAAAAATAATTATGATGTCAAAAATATGCAAACATATACTATGAAATACGGAAATGTCATAGAGATAGATAATAAAGAAATAATTGATGATGTTATTCTAAGTTATATGAAATCACCTAAAAGTTATACTGGAGAGAATGTAGTTGAGATTAATTGTCATGGTGGAGTTGTATCAACTAATAGTGTATTAAATCAAATTATAAGAGCTGGAGCAAGGCTTGCTGAACCAGGAGAATTTACGAAGAGAGCATTTTTAAATGGTAGAATAGATTTAAGTCAAGCAGAAGCAGTTATGGATATAATTACAGCAAAGACTGAATTATCAATGAAATCAGCTATGTTGCAAAGTAATGGAGCACTTTCAAGAGAAATAACAGAATTAAGGAAATATTTATTAAATGTATTAGCTTTAATTGAATATGCAGTTGATTTTACTGAAGATGATGAAGATATTATTGATGATAATTTAGTTCTCCAAATTAAAGATGGTATTGATAAGACAATATTTAAGATAAAAAATTTATTATCGAATGCTGATGAAGGAAAAATTATAAGAGATGGTCTCAATGTAGTTATTGTTGGTAAACCTAATGTTGGTAAATCATCGCTACTTAATGCATTATTAAAGGAAAAAAGAGCAATAGTAACAGACGTTCCTGGAACAACTCGAGATGTAATTGAAGAATATATAAATCTTGATGGAATACCTATTAGAATATCTGATACGGCAGGAATAAGAGAGACAGAAGATATAGTAGAAAAAATAGGTGTAGAGAAGTCTAAAGAAAAAATTGAAGAAGCAGATTTAATAATATTAATGCTTGATGCATCTAGGGATATAGATGAAGAGGATAAAGCTATACTTGATAAAATAAAGAATAGAAAATACATTGTATTATTAAACAAGACAGATTTAGATATGGAAATATCACAAGAAGTAAGAAATAATTTAGATAATAAGATAGACATATCTGCAAAAACAGGAAAAGGAATTGATGATTTAAAAACAGAGATTAAGAATTTATTCTTTAATGGGGAAATAAATTCAGAAAGTTTAATCATTTCAAATACAAGGCATAAACAAGCATTATATAGATCACTAGAAAATTGTGATATAGCTTTAAATAGAGTTAATGCTAATGAATATCTTGATTTAATATCAATTTATATAACAGCAGCTATGAAAGCATTAGGTGAAATAACTGGAGATGAATTAGAAGAAGATTTATTAAATAAGATTTTTAGTGAATTTTGTGTAGGAAAGTAGGTAAATGCAATGGCAGTAAATTATGATGGTGGGGAATTTGATGTAATAGTTGTTGGAGCTGGTCATGCCGGTTGTGAGGCAGCACTTGCATCGGCAAGATTAGGACTTAATACTTTAGTATGTACTATAAATTTAGATTCAATAGCACTAATGCCTTGTAATCCGAATATTGGTGGTACTGCAAAGGGACACTTAGTTAGGGAAATTGATGCACTTGGTGGAGAGATGGGAATTAACATTGACAATACATTTATTCAATCAAGAATGTTAAATACCTCAAAGGGGCCAGCAGTTCATTCATTAAGAGCTCAAGCGGATAAAAAAGATTATCAGTTTAGAATGAAAAGAGTTTTAGAAGAACAAGAAAATCTTAAAATAAGGCAAATTGAAGTTACTGAACTTAATGTTGAAGATGGAAAAGTAACAGGTGTAGTTACTAAAAATGGTGCTGTTTTTAAATGTAAATCAGTAGTACTTGCAACAGGTACATATTTAAAGGGGAAAATTATTATTGGAGAAGTGTCATATAGTGGAGGTCCTAATGGATTATTTCCTGCAAATGATTTATCCCAATCATTATTAGACTTAGGAGTTACATTAAGAAGATTTAAAACAGGGACTCCAGCTAGAATAAATAGGAAATCTGTGGATTTCTCAAAAATGATAGAACAAAATGGTGATGATAAAATAATACCTTTTTCATTTATGAATGAAAATTTAGAAAAAGAACAAGTACCTTGTTATTTAACGTATACAAATGAAGAAACACGCAAAATAATTAAGGAAAATATAGATAGATCACCAATTTATAATGGAAGTATAAAGGGGATAGGACCTAGATATTGCCCATCTATAGAAGATAAGATAATGAGATTCCCAGATAGAGATCAGCATCAAGTATTCATTGAGCCTGAAGGACTTGATACTTTAGAAATGTATGTAGGAGGATTTTCCTCATCATTACCTGAAGAAGTTCAAATTGGGATGCTTAAAACTTTACCTGGACTTGAAAATGTTGAAATGATGAGAACTGCATATGCAATTGAATATGATTCAATTGATCCTACTCAATTGAAGCCAACATTAGAGTTTAAAGATATTGAAGGATTATATGGAGCAGGTCAACTTAATGGAAGTTCAGGATATGAAGAAGCAGGAGCACAAGGATTAGTTGCAGGGATAAATGCTGCATTAAAAGCTAAAGCAGAAGAGCCATTAATTTTAACTCGTTCTGATGCTTATATAGGAGTACTAATAGATGATTTAGTTACTAAGGGAACTAATGAACCATATAGGATGATGACATCTAGAGCAGAGTATAGATTGCTACTACGTCAAGATAATGCGGACTTTAGATTAACTGAGATAGGGCATAGGGTTGGATTAGTTACTGAAGAAAGATACTCTAGATTTTTAACAAGAAAGCAAAATGTAGAAAATGAATTAGATAGATTAAAGAAATTAAAAGTGACAAATAAAAAAGAAGTAAATGAATTTTTACTTTCATTAAGTTCAGCAGAGCTTAGAAAGCCAGTCAGCTTTTATGAATTAATGCAAAGACCAGAATTGAATTATTTTAATTTAGAACAATTAGATACTGAAAGGCAAGAATTACCTTATGATATTGGAGAACAACTTAATATACTTACAAAATATGAGGGATATATTCAAAGTCAACTTGAACAAGTTTCTCAGTTTAAAAAGTTTGAAAAGAAGATATTACCTAAGGATATTGATTATAGCCATATTAAGGGGTTAAGGACAGAAGCTGAGCAAAAGCTAAATAATATCAAACCAATCAGTGTAGGGCAAGCGTCACGTATTTCAGGAGTATCTCCAGCAGACATTTCAGTTTTACTTATTTATCTTGAACATTACTATAATAAAAAATCTTAATTATTAATGGAGGATTTATGGATTTTTATAATTTAATGTCTAAATCAGCAGAAGATGTTGGTTTACAATTATCAAAGGAGCAATATGAGAAATTTTTAATTTATATGAAACTTCTTCAAGAATGGAATGAAAAAATAAATTTAACTGCTATAGTAGAGGATGAAGAAGTAATTAAAAAGCATTTTATAGATTCTATCAAAGCTTTTAAAAGAGATGAATTAAAAAGTGCTAAGAATTTAATAGATGTTGGCACAGGAGCAGGATTTCCAGGATTACCAATTGCTATTATGAAAGATGATATAAAAGTTACATTATTGGATTCTTTAAATAAGAGAATTAATTTTTTGAATACTGTTGTAAATGATCTAGGATTATCTAACGTGACTACAATTCATTCAAGAGCAGAAGATGGAGCAAGAGATCGTAAATTACGAGAAAAGTTTGATATTGCAACATCTAGAGCAGTTGCTAATATGAGTGTATTGTCTGAATTCTGTTTACCATATGTAAAAATTGGTGGAAATTTTATTGCACTAAAGGGGCCGTCAGTTGATCAAGAAATTAAAGAGAGCAAAGGTGCAATTAAAATTCTTGGTGGAGAATTGGTAGATATCTGTGAAGTTAATATTGAAGATACAGAATTGAGGCATAATTTGGTTGTAGTAAAAAAAATAGCAGTATGTTCTAAGGTATATCCAAGAAAAGCAGGATCAATAACAAAAGATCCACTTAAATAATATGTAATACAATGTAATTAATTACAAAAAATACATTTAAAATAAAACAAAAAAGGGAAAATATAATTATAGTAGAATAAGTAAGTAGTGTAAAGTGAATTTGTCACAGTATTTTAATAAGGGATGGGTTGGGAACATGAATAATGAAATAATAAAAATCAATACAGATAAAGTGATTCCAAATATTTATCAACCACGTAAATATTTTAATGAAGAAGCAATTGAAGAGTTATCGCAATCAATTATACAACATGGAATAATTCAACCACTTACGGTAAGAAAAAGAGGGGATGTTTTCGAACTAGTAGCAGGAGAAAGAAGACTTAGAGCTGCTAAATTAGCTAAGCTAGAGACCGTTCCTTGTAATGTTATTGATATAACAGATTCTGAATCAGCTCAAATAGCTTTGCTAGAAAATCTACAAAGAGAAGATTTAAATTATGTTGAAGAAGCAGAAGCATATTATAATTTGATCAATGATCATAATTTTACGCAAGATGAATTAGCAAAAAAAATGGGAAAAAAGCAATCTACAATTGCTAATAAATTAAGATTATTAAAATTAAGCCCTGAAGTTAGAGAATTATGTCTTAAAAATAAATTAACAGAAAGACATTCAAGAGCATTACTTACTGTTCCAAATAAAGAATTGCAATTAGTAATTGTTCAGAAAGTAATAAAAAATGGATTAAATGTAAAGAAAACAGAAGAACTTATTAATACAGAATTGCTTAAATTAGCAGGAGAAGAGCTAAAGAATAAGACAAAAAGAAATATAAAAAGTGTTTTACCAGCGAAATTATATGTGAATACAATTAAACAAGTATTCCAAAAGTTTGATATACCAGCTGAATATACTTATAAAGATGAAGATGAATTCATAGAAGTAACAGTTAAAATTCAAAAGGTAAACAAATAAAAATAAATAATAGCTAAATTAGTGAAATTAGGGTTACAATAATGTAGCCTATTTTCATTATATATAAAACTATGCAATTACTAAATTATATATAGCTTTAAAAACATACCTATTTATAGTTTTACAGTTTTATATTATATAGGGAAATTTTATTTAAAATGTATTTTTAATAAGATAAATTTATAATAATAATGTTTTTTAGGACATAATTCTTTTATTATATAAGGAAAATATATATAATGATAATATGGGAAAGGGGGGAAATTCATATCATGAAAACAATTTGCATTTTTAATCAAAAAGGTGGAGTTGGAAAGACAACTACTAATATAAATTTATGTGCATATTTAGCAATGGAGGGTTATAAAGTTTTGACTATAGACATAGATCCTCAAGGAAACACAACAAGTGGATTAGGATTAGATAAAAATAATTTGGATTTATCTATTTATGATGTTTTAATTTCTGATACTCCTATTAAAGATTCAATAGTAAGAAGTGACCTAGTTCAAAATTTATTTATATCACCTTCAACTATGGAGCTTGCAGGAGCTGAGGTTGAACTTATAAATAGAAAAAATAGAGAGAATATAATGAAAGATAAATTAAATGAAATTAAAGATGAATATGATTATGTATTTATTGACTGTCCACCATCTTTAGGTGTATTAACTATAAATGCGCTAACTTGTGCAGATTCGGTTTTAATTCCAATTCAATGCGAATTTTATGCATTAGAAGGTGTTAGTCAATTAGTTAATACAATCCAATTAGTAAAAAAATCACTTAATAAAGATTTAGATATTGAAGGCGTAGTAATGACTATGTTTGATTATAGGACAAATCTTAGCAATGAAGTTTTAAAAGAAGTTCAGAAATATTTTAAGGATAAAGTTTATAAAACAACAATTTCGAGAAATGTAAGATTAGCAGAAGCACCAAGTTTCGGATTACCAATCATGTTATATGATGAAAAATGTAAAGGTGCAGAGGCCTACGTAAAATTAACTAAAGAATTTTTGAAAAGGCAGTAGGTGATAAAAATGGCAAAGAAATTCACTTTAGGAAAAGGATTAGGTGCACTAATACCTGAAGATCCTGAAGATTTTAGAGAAGAAAATAATAATATATTAATTTCAATAAATAAAATTAAAAGCGATGAAGAACAACCAAGAAAGTTATTTGATTCTGAGAAAATAGCTGAGTTGGCAGAATCTATTAAAGCTCATGGTATAATTCAACCTTTAATTTTAAGGAAGTATATGGCGGATAAATACATTATAGTAGCTGGAGAAAGAAGATGGAGAGCTGCTAAAATGGCTGGATTAAAAGATGTACCTGCAATTATAATGGAATTAACTGAGAGGGATATATTAGAAATTTCATTAATAGAGAACATTCAACGTCAAGATTTAAATCCAATTGAAGAGGCATTAGCATATAGAAAGCTATTAAATGATTTTAAGATAACACAAGAAGAATTAAGCAAAAGAATTGGAAAATCAAGAGTAGCAATTGCTAATACAATGAGATTAACAAATTTAGATGAAAGAGTTCAACAGTACATAATTGAAAGTATTCTTTCAGAAGGGCATGGGAGAGTTCTTCTTACCATTAGTGATAAACAAAAACAATATGAATTATCACAACAAGTAATTGATGAAAAGTTATCAGTTAGAGAATTAGAGAGATTAATAAAGAGGTTTAATGAGCAAGAGGAAAAAGAAAAAGTTATTTGGAGAAGTGATGATTTAAATCCATATTATAAGGAAATAAAGAATCAACTTCAAAACTATTTTGGAACAAAGGTGAATGTTTCAAATAAAAAAAATAAGGGAAAAATAGAAATTGAATATTATTCAGAGGAGGATTTACAAAGGATATTAGATATTATTAATATTTAATACTTAATGTTTCACGTGAAACAATTATGAAAGGAATGACAAGGGATTGGATATACTAATTAATACAATCAATGAGCTAATACCATATTTAATAGTTGGAATGATAATAATAATTATATTATTATTTATAATGGTAATAGTCTTGTTTAAAGCAGTAGGAAGAGTTGAGATTAAATATAAAAGGCTCATGAGAGGAACTAGTAATAAGAATCTAGAGGAGATTCTACTAGAAAGACTAGATAGCATTGATGAAGCTAAAGAAGTTTCTGAAAAGGCATTAAAAGAATGTGAGAAATTAGAAGTAAAATTAAAAGATTGTATTCAAAAAGTAGCGATTATGAGATATAAAGCTTTTGAAAATGTAGGGAGTGATTTGAGTTTTTCTATAGCTATGCTAGATGATAACAATGATGGTATTATTTTAACCGGTATATATGGAAGACAGGAAAGTACAACTTATGCTAAACCAATTGATAAAGGAATATCAAGATACGATCTTTCAGAAGAAGAATTATATGTTTTAAATGAAGCATCAAACAAAGAAGATAAATAAAGTTTTGAATTTTATTTAGAGTGCCATTTTATTTGGCACTCTATTTTTTTGCAATTAATAATAAATGATGACTTTAGAAAATCAAGATTGTTTCACGTGAAACAATTTTGATTTTTTCAATAAATTAATATTAAAAGAGAATTTAAAAACTATGTAAAAATTAATAACTTAAATACAACATATAAATAAATATAATATAAAGCATTTATACAGAATATCTAAATAATTTCATATAAAAAATCAAAGAGGGAGTGTCGCAAAATGATTGATTTTCGATCAGGAGCGATGCTCCTTTTCGATTCAAAGAAAGAAATCTCCCCAAAATTGAAATATCAAATCAATTTTGGGGAGATTTCTGAATTTCAAGCGCACTCAAATAAGCCTACTTATTTCATTCCATAATTAGGCAGTAGATTTTAATTCATGAAGATGATTTTGGGTTCTTTCATTTTGTATTTTTAAATGCAATTTGTTAATGTTGTAGCCAAAACAAAGCAAAATAAATTCAGTTTTAACACTATTTTTTCCACGTGTTAAAAATCTATTGAATTCATAATCACTTTTTAGAACTCCAAATGCTCCTTCGACCTGAATAGATCTGTTCATTCTTAATTTAGTTCCAAATTCAGTTGTGATATTTCTATAAGATATTTCACGCTTTTCCACAAAAGTTTTTGAAACTTGCATCTTTCTATTTCCTTTTGCTTTCGTGCACTTCGATTTATGAGCACAGTTATCACAACTTTCACACTCATAGATAGTAGCCTCTGATTTGTATCCACTGGCGGATTTTCTATTAATAATAGAGGTCGGAATCAACTTTCTACCATTATGGCAAATATATAAATCTGATTCTGCATCATATTTCATGTTTTCACGTTTACTAATATCATTTTTAAAACTTCTTTTTTTCCACTTTTCATAAGTTTGTGGTTTTATATACGGAGTTTGATTGTTAGATTCTAAAAATAAATAGTTCTCCTCACTTTCGTAACCAGAATCTGCAATTACATTAAGATATTTATACCCAATTTTTTCTTGCATATTATTAAGCATAGGTATTAATGTTGCTATATCATTTCTATCATCAAATATTCCGACCCCGGTTACGTATTCACTTTCAACTGCGATTTGTGCATTATATGCAGGTTTCAATTGACCATTTCTCATATGGTCATCTTTCATACGCATAAAAGTTGCATCTGTATCAGTTTTAGAATAACTATTTCTTTTTGATAATATGTTTTTACTGAAATTATATTTTTCTTGTCTTTCTTTATATTCAAATAGTTGCTCTATCCATTTCTGAATTGCAGTTTTTCTTTTACCAATACCATCTATCAATGTTTCTTTTTTAGCAATAAAGTCTCTCGATTCTTCAAGATTGATATTTTCAGCAAGAGTAAGAATCTTATCAAACATTTTTGTCTCATTTTTATAAATGGATTTCTTCCAAACAAAAGTATAACGATTGGCATTCGCTTCGATTTTAGTACCATCAATAAATACATTTTCAAATAATATTTCATTTTGAGCTGCTAGATATTTAACTTGTTGATAAAATAAATCTTCAATTACTTCATTTGAAAGATATTCTTTACGGAATCTACTAATGGTAGCATGATCAGGTGCTTTATAGCCTTGAAGTAGCCACTTGAAATTTATATCTCTTTTGCATGCTTTCTCTATTTTTCTACTAGAATAAACATTTTGAGAATAAGCATACGATACTATTTTGAACATGATTTTTGGTTCCACTGCCGGTTTTCTTCCAACGGAAGAGTACGCCTGATACAACTTTGTATAATTTAATCCCTCCAATATATGGCTTAGCAAGCGGACTGAATCATCTTCTGGTATTAAGTTTTCTAAATTTAATGGTAATATAAGTTGATAATTATCATTAAATTGATTATAATTTTAATTGTATAATTTGGTTTTTAACATAATTTAATTATACTAAAAATGTGAATTCTTTTGAATTCACATTTTTTATTTTTTTTATAAAAAAATGAGCTGCCACAAAACTAACTACGTTAGTTTTGCAACAGCCCCTTTTCATAATCGAAACAAAAGTTCTACATATCAAGTTTAGAAGAGCTTACAA
This sequence comes from Clostridium gelidum, assembly GCF_019977655.1. NCBI lineage: Bacteria > Bacillati > Bacillota > Clostridia > Eubacteriales > Clostridiaceae > Clostridium > Clostridium gelidum. The sequence continues at coordinate 6,029,029 of NZ_AP024849.1, read as the reverse complement.
TTATAGAATTGGCACAAGCTACCTACAATGTATACTATAAGAACCAGGTCTAGTTCTCTACGCACTTTTGCAACCATTAGAAGCAAGTAAATAAGTAAAAAGTTTAGGGCTATAGCATAGCTATCTGATAAAGTTTTAATGATTTATATTAAATATATTTGTAGCATTTGAACAGGGGTTATCTAAACTTTTTAGAATAAAATAAGATATTCCTTTAGAGATTGCATCAGCTAAATTCATTACAGTATTCAATCTAGTATTTTGTAAAACTAAAAATTCAAAGCTTCCTGATACATTAACAATACCAGTTATACTCATTTCCCCAACACAAGGAAGTTCCTTGTTTAATGCCAAACCTGGGCAAAGAGGTTTCTTTTGTATAAATACTTTGCCGATATTAGTTAACGAACCTAAACATGAATCAATGGCAACTATATATGGATTTACAAAAATAGATTTAATTTTAGTTAATATCTCTATCATGTTTTTTGCATGTATTGGATATTCTAATGTTCCATAAATATAAATGTTATTTTTAGCTAAGTGTTTCAGCTTATATCCAACTAAAGGTCCAAGGGAGTCTCCAGTAGATCTATCAGTACCAATGCAAATAAATATAATTGGTCTATTTTGAACAAGTATTGGGTTTAATTCTTTTAATAGATAATCTTTAATTTTGATATAAGAAATAACAGATGATGCTTCAATGGAAAAATTATCACACATAAATAAACCTCCTTATATTAGATTTATTTCCAATAAAGCAGGTTCTATTCATATTTCTAATTATTATGTTTTTAATTATTATTACATTTTGAATAATAAATTGAATTTAATATTTGTTTTAGCTAAGAGTTTCTATTAGTAGCAATTTTGTTTATAACCATAAGTGCATAATCAAGTTCTTCTTTAGATGTAAAATAACTTATACTTAATCGAACAGTGCCACTTGGATAAGAACCTATAGTTTTATGAGCTAAAGGAGAACAATGTAATCCAGATCGAGTTTTAATACCATTACATTCTAAGATATATCCAAATTCAGATGGATCTAAAGAGTTAATATTTATGGAAATGCATGTAGTTAGCATCTTACCTGATAAATCACCATACACGTTTATTCCATCAATATTTAATAAGCCATTTAATAAGTAATTTATTAAATATTTATTATGATCATATATAGTATTTAATCCTATAGAATTTATGTACTTAATTCCTTCAGCAAGTCCAACGATACCAGGAAGATTATGTGTTCCACATTCAAATTTGTCAGGCAAGAAATCTGGTTGCCTTAAAGAGGAGGAAAGACTTCCTGTACCACCTTGTAGTACAGTAGAACAAGAGGAATTCAATTTAGAGTCTAATATAAAGCCTCCAATGCCTTGTGGCCCTAATAAGCTTTTATGCCCTGTAAAAGCTATTGCATTAGCTTTTACATCTTTCATATTAATATCTAAGACGCCTGCGCCTTGAGCAGAATCAACAATGAAAAAAATATTGTGATCATTGCATATCTTTCCTATGGATTTTATGTCTTGAATTGAACCAGTAACATTAGATGCTTGAGTCATTATAACTAATTTTGTTTTAGAATTAATTTTATTTTTTAAATCATTTATATCAACGAAACCAAAAGAATTTGCTTTTATTATGTCAAATTCAATTTGAAGTTGTTCTCTGCAGTAAAAAAGTGGTCTGATAACAGAGTTATGTTCCATTGAAGAGGTTATTACGTGATCACCAGATTTTAAGATACCTTTAATTAAAATGTTTAAGGAAGTGGTAACATTATTGGTGAAAATCACATTACTAGGAGAATCATAGCCAAAGAAATCACAAATAATTTCTCTTGCATCATACAGATAGCGATTACTTTGAAGCGAATTACTATAATTTCCTCGCCCTGCATTACCACCTATATTGATCATATAATTATACATACTATCAATAACTTGTTTTGGTTTAGGGAAAGTCGTTGATGAGTTATCTAAATAAACTTCCATGTATTCACCTCTAAAAAATAAATTTATACAATCCTAACAGAATAAATATTATACCCAATGCAAGAAGGAAATAATCCAAGAACTTTGTTGTCTTATCCGCAAAATTAGGGTTTAATTTTTTTAATCCCCTACTTACTAAGAAATTGAGAGCACAAAACCAACTTATACTTCCAATTATCATTGAAAAAATTGAAATCATGAAAAACATTTTGCCTTCATGTCTCCAAACATTAAATACAGTTCCGCTAAGTGCAATCCATAATGATGGAGTAGTTGGATTTAAAAATGTTATAAAGAATCCAGTTAAAAATCCATTTGAAGCGGGTTTAACAGCATATTTATTTAACTCTAAAGCTGATTTTTTAGAGCTTAAAGATATTTTAGTAGATATAAGCAAAACAATTCCAGATATAATCCAAAATAAACTACGAGATTTGGGATTTCTAGAAAAAATTGTAAGAAGACCTAGATTTATAATTATTATATATACAATATCGGCAGACACAGCACCGAGTGAGACTTTAAATCCTGCTCTAAATCCTTTTGTTAGTGAGCGGCTAACAGATTCAAGACCAGAAGGGCCTAAAGGAATAGACGCTAAAAAACCTGTAGAAAAACCTATAAATATAGCTTTAAATATAGCTTTAAGTATAGATATAGTAAATACTGAAAACATAGTATTCTCCTTTAAATGCATTTGTATATTATTATAAAATAAAAAATTTCTTTTTTCATTATATTTTAAAAGTTTTTATTATAGTAATAATCTTATCTTTATAAAATAAAAAAAATATATATAATATAGATTATAACATAAGAATATAAGGGGCGATGCAAACATGAATTATTATATAATAGTATTCAAAAATACATATGACGCAATGGCAGCAGAAAAAAAATTGAAGGAATTAAATTTTGACTTCAAAATAATGCCAACACCCACAACTATAACTATGAGTTGTGGGATATGTGTGAGGATGGATGAAAAGGAAAATATAGATTTAATAAGAAATAATGATATATTAGAATATAAAAATATATATCTTAGAGATAATGCAGGATATATTTTAATTGAAAGATAAAAAAGAAAATGATAGGTGTATAAAAATTATTTCATAAAATTATGAATGGAGGATAGAAATTTGAATATGGAAAGTTTTGTTAATATGTACTTTAATTCAGATACAATTATAAGTAAGATAATACAAATAATTTTTGTAATGATAGCAATGTATTTTGCTATAAAAATGGGAAAGCATCTAATAAAAAAATTTGTTGAAAGACAAGTTGCGAGTAGTGCAATGCTTTCCTTAGACTCTCAAAGAGCAAAAACACTTGGGGAAGTATTAAAAAGTGTTTTGAATTATTCCGTATATTTTATGGGAATAGCAATAATAGTATCAATTTTATTTGGAGAAATATCATCTACATTCACATTTACATTTGCAAGCATAGGTGGAATTGCAGTTGGACTTGGTGCACAAAGCTTAATAAAAGATTTGATTAATGGATTTTTCATTTTATTTGAAAATCAATTTGGAGTTGGAGATCACGTAACTTTAGGAAATTTCAATGGAATTGTTAAAAGCATAGGTATTAGAACTACTGTAATTATTGATTTTACTGGGGATATTAATTTTATTCCTAATGGTTCTATAATTGGAGTTACTAATCATTCTAGAAATGACATTAGATTTGCAGTAGATGTAAATATTTCTTATGAAGAAAATATAGAAAAAGTAATTAGTATTATTGAAATTACTTGTAATGATTTTAAAAGCAAAAATGAAGAATATATAAGTGTGCCCATAGAAGTTTCTGGAGTTACAGCATTAGGAACATCAAGTGTTACAATAAGGGTAGTAGGTAAAGCGAAACCACTTAGTCAATGGAAGATGGAAAATGAACTTAGAAAAGAGATAAAATTAACATTAGATAAAAACAAAATAGAAATGCCTTATCCTAAGACTCAATTATCTAATGAAAGTATAGGAAAGGATGATAAGAAATGATAGAAGTTTTTAATCTTGGAGATATAGTAGAAATGAAAAAACAACATCCATGTGGTTCAAGTCAATTTGAGATAATAAGAGTTGGTGCAGATATAAAAATAAAATGTACTGGCTGCGGAAGAATCGTAATGATACCTAGAGGAAAGTTTAAAAAAGAAGCGAAAAAAATAGTGGTTAATGGGGAAGTTTAAATAAATAACTTGATTTTATTTTTATTAAATGATATAATCATAAATTGAAATCCCTGCTGTGCAAAGCATGGCCGTTAGTCCGAGGGGAGGAGGTGAAATTAATGAGAAAGTACGAAACTATATTTATATTAAGCCCATTATTTGATGAAGAAACTGTTAAAGCTAACATCGAAAAATTTAAGGGTGTTATAGAAAATGGTGGAGGAACAGTAGATAATGTTGATTTCTGGGGTAAGAGAAAACTTGCTTATGAAATTAAAAAAGTTGGTGAAGGTTTTTATACTTTATTTAGCTTTACTGCTGGCCCTGAATTACCAAAAGAGTTAGATAGAGTATTCAGAATAACAGATGGTGTTATTAGACATATCATTGTAATTGAACAAGTATAAGGTGGTGTTGTAAATGAATAAAGTAGTTCTAATTGGAAGATTAACAAAGGATCCAGAACTAAGATTTACTCCAGGAAGTGGAGCAGCAGTAACAACCTTAACATTAGCAATTGATAAATATAACACAAAAACTGGTCAAAAGGAAGCAGATTTTGTTCCTGTAGTAGTATGGGGTAAGCAAGCTGAGAGTACTGCTAATTACATGAGTAAAGGTGGCCAAGTGGCTATCAGCGGTAGAATCCAAACCAGAAATTATGATGCTAAGGACGGAACTAAGAGATATGTTACTGAAGTTGTAGCAGATCAATTTGGTGGAGTTGAATTTCTAGGAAGTAAAGGAAGCAACAATTCATCAGGAAATAGTTTTAGTAATAGCAATGAATATTCAGCACCGGCAAATGACACATTTGGTGGTGGAAACTTTGAAGAGGATATAACTCCTGTAGATGATGGAGATATGCCTTTCTAAAATTAAGGTAAGGAGGGAATGCAATGAGAGAAGAAGGTAACAATAGTAGAAGACCAGGCGGCAGAATGAGAAGAACTAGAAAGAAAGTTTGTGCTTTTTGTTCAGATAAGTCTGAGTTTATCGACTATAAAGATATAAATAAGCTTAGAAAATATGTTACAGAAAGAGGAAAGATTCTTCCAAGAAGAATTTCTGGAACTTGTGCTAAGCATCAAAGAGAATTAACATCTTCAATTAAGAGAGCAAGAAACATAGCATTATTACCATTTACAACTGAATAAAGGTAATAATTATTATTCCCCTGAGAAATCAGGGGTTTTTTAATATAAAAAAATATAAATATTAATCACATCTCTCGAAAAATATGGTAAAATATAGTAATAAATTATATAAATTCTTGCAATACTTATGAAAAAAAATTAAAATAAGAATACAAGGGTTTTGAGAGAGGTGATATGACTATGAGAAAAGACAATTTTAATATAATGACTAACATTAAAATTATAGAAGATTTAAAAGCACAACTTTTATGTATAATAGGAGAGTTTTTTAAGCTTTTAACAAAAGGCAATAATGTAGCACAGGATTCTATCTTAAATTGCATATCAGGTGCTATAATCATATTATATATCTTAGGAGAAAAACTAGGATATTCATTTTTAGATATAGATCATGTTATGAAATCAAAATTGGATTTGGGTATAAGAGCTGAAGATCAAGTTGAAAAAGAAGGTAAGAGTTTAAGTAAATTAAAACGTTACATTAACGATAGAAGAGATTAAATATATCTTAGGAGGCTTTTTATGAATTGGATAACTATGCTTAAACGTTTGTTTAAGCCTGGATTATTAATTACAATTTTAATAATACTATTCTTATATAACTATACAGGAATAGGTATAATTATCACTATAATATATTTGATAGATAATTTTAATGAGATGAATTATTATTTAAAAAAACAAAATGATGACAATGAACTTATAAGAATCATAGATAATGGAATATCAGACAATGCATTAAAATATATTTATCCATTGGCTTTGATAAAAGAAGATGGGGAATTAGTATGGTACAATGATTTATTTAATACATTGAAATTGAATGAAGATGATTCAGAAAAAAATATTTTAAGTATAACTAGAGGACTAAATTTAGATAATGTACTAAAATATGAAGATAATTTACATCAAAGACTAAATATTAATAGTAAATTATATGATGTATATGCTACTTTAATTAAAACAAAAAGTGAAAAGTATTTATACCTATTGTCTTTTAATGATATAACAAAACTTATAGATTATGAAACTACTCAAGAAAGTGTAATGTTAATTGAAGTAGATAATTTTACTGATGCATTAGATAAAACTGATGAAAATAATAGGCCTCTTTTGGTTGCTGAAATAGAAAGAACGATAAATTCATATGCTAATAATTTGAAAGCAATGATTAAAAAATATGATACCAATAAATATGTGCTATCTATTCAAGACAAATATATTGAAGATGAAATAAAACAAAAGTTTAATATAATAGAAATAATTTCGAAAATTGATAAAGGTAATTCCATTGAAGTTACATTAAGTATAGGGGTAGGAAAAGGTGGAATGTCTCCTTTAGAAAATTACAATAATGCTAATCTAGCAAAAGAATTAGCATTAGGTAGAGGTGGAGATCAAGTTGTGGTCAAAACTAATACTGATATAAAATTCTTTGGTGGTAATACTAAAGAAATAGAAAAAAGAACTAAAGTAAAGGCAAGAGTTATTGCTAGAGCTTTAGGTGAATTAATTTATGAAAGTAGTAAAGTATATATTATAGGACATAAAAATCCTGATATGGATTGTTTCGGTTCATCAGTTGGATTAGCGAGTGTTGTTAAACAACTGGGAAAGACTTGTAATATTGTATTAGATAATGATACTAATGCCATTAACTATTACTTAAATAAATTAAATAAAGAATCCAAATATGATGATTTATTTATATCTGTAGAAGATGCAAAGTATGAGTTAGATAGTAGAACATTAGTTATTATTGTGGATGTTCATAATAATAGCTATGTTGCTGACTTGCCATTAGTGGAGAAGGCAGCAAGAAAGGTTATAATAGATCATCACAGAAGAAGTCCTGATATGATACAACATGATATATTAAATTATATAGAAGTATATGCATCATCTACATCTGAAATGGTTACAGAAATTATTCAGTATATGGTTGATAAGCCTAATTTAACAAGAACAGAAGCAGAAGGCTTACTTGCAGGTATTTTTATGGATACTAAAGGCTTTTCTTTTAAGACAGGGGTTAGAACGTTTGATGCTGCATCATTCTTAAAATCTCTAGGTGCAGATCCAATTGAAGTGAAAAAAATGTTTACTGATGATTTAGAAGATTATTTACTTATTGCAGAAACAATAAAATCAGCACAAGTAAATGATAATACGGCTATTGCAATAACGCCTAAAAACATAGATACTGTAATTATAGCAAAAGCTGCTGATGAGTTATTAAACATATCAGGAATTTCTGTAAGTTTTGTTTTAGGAGAAATAAATAATGCTATATATATTAGTGGAAGATCCGTTGGCGATATTAATGTTCAAGTTGTCTTAGAAGCACTAGGTGGTGGAGGACATATGAATATTGCTGGGGGTATGATATTAAATAAGACAATTGAAGAAGTTATTTGTGAATTAAAAGAAGCAATGAAAAATTATTTAAGGATAGGTGAATAGATATGAAAGTTATTTTATTACAAGAAATTAAAAAAGTAGGTAAAAAGGGTGATGTTATTGAAGCATCAGATGGATATGCAAGAAATTTTTTATTTCCGAGGAAATTAGCACAAGAAGCTAGTGATTCAAATATGCATATTTTAAATAATAAAAGAGAAAATGAAAGAAAAGAAAAATTAGCGCAGCTTGAAGCGGCACAAAAATTAGCTGGAGAGTTAAAGGGAAAAGAAATAACAATAAAAGCTAAGGCAGGAGAAAGTGGAAAATTATTTGGTGCTATTACTAGTAAAGATGTAGCTGAATTAATTAAAGCACAATATAAAATTGAAATAGATAAAAAGAAAATTATTATGGATACAATAAAATTAGCAGGTGGATATGATATAGAGGTTAAAATATATCCAGAAGTTAGTACTAAAATGAAGGTTATTATTGTTCCACAAGCATAAGGAGGATTAATTTTGAATTCATATGACAACGTAGACTTATTACAAGATATTCTTTCGGGAACTTTATCTTTAGAATCACAAATAGAAGCATTATTTTCTATAACTAAAAATATTCTTGATAAAGGTGCATTTAAAGCTAGAACAGTTAGGTTTAAATTAGATAAATTTATACAGTCATTAGATCCTTGTGAGAAAGTTTTTGCATTAAATACAATCTTAGCTGAAGGTAAGGATTTAAAGATTACACCTAAAAAAGATGAATTGCAAAAAGCTATAAATAAAACTGTAAGATTGATTTCAGATGAGTTAGCTAAGAGGTATGTTCAAAGTAAGATTGAATCTCAAGTTGAACAATCTATTATGGAGAAACAAGAGAAGTACATAGATGAAGTTAGGCTTTCAGTTATAAACAAGCAAAAAGGTACTGAAAATAAGAAAACTGTTAGCAAATTAAATAATTTAATAGAATTAGATAGCAGGGTTACAAGTAAGAATATTATGAGTTTTCTAAGGCCTACGAATTTTAGTCAAGTAGTTGGCCAAGAGAGGGCTATCAAATCATTAATATCAAAGCTCTCATCACCATATCCACAACATATAATACTATATGGACCACCTGGAGTTGGAAAGACTACAGCAGCTAGAATTGCATTAGATGAAGTGAAAAAGCTTTCATATACTCCATTTGATGACAAATCTAAATTCGTTGAGGTTGATGGAACTACATTAAGATGGGATCCTAGAGAAATAACAAATCCACTATTAGGTTCAGTACATGATCCTATATATCAAGGAAGCAAAAGGGATTTGGCAGAAGTTGGTATACCAGAGCCAAAACCAGGATTAGTTACACAAGCTCATGGAGGAATATTGTTTATAGATGAGATCGGGGAATTAGATTCTATGCTTCAAAACAAACTGTTAAAGGTTTTAGAAGATAAGAGAGTTGAATTTTCGTCATCATATTATGATCCTGATGATGAGATGACTCCTAAATATATTAAATATCTTTTTGATAATGGAGCACCAGCAGATTTTGTTTTAATTGGAGCTACAACTAAAAGTCCAAGTGAAATCAATCCAGCTTTAAGATCAAGATGTACAGAAGTTTATTTTGAACCACTTTCTTCAGTTGATGTAGTATCTATAGTAGAAGATGCTGCTAGAAAATTGAATGTCAGATTAGAAGATGGTGTTGCACAAAAAATTAGTAATTATACATTTGAAGGCAGAAAAGCTGTAAATATATTAACTGATACATATGGATATGGGTTACATTGTAGTAAAGAGCGTGTAGATGACTTAGAAATAAAGTTATCAGACTTAGATGAGGTAATATCAATTGGACGATACACTCCATTTGAAAGATTAACAAATATGAATAAAAGAGAAATAGGTCATGTTTATGGATTAGGCGTAAGTGGATTTTTAGGGTCTACAATAGAAATTGAAGCTGCAGTGTTCCCAGCAAAGAAAAAGGGAACTGGTGTGGTTAGATTTAATGATACAGCTGGATCTATGGCTAAGGACTCTGTATTTAATGCTGCATCGGTTATTAGAAATTTAACTGATAAGGATATTAAAGATTATGATATTCATGTTAATGTTATTGGTGGAGGAAAAATAGATGGACCTTCTGCAGGAGCTGCTATTACTATTTGTATAATAAGTTCATTGTTAAATAAACCTATAAGACAAGATATAGCAGTTACAGGAGAAATATCCCTTAAGGGTAAGGTTAAACCAGTTGGGGGGATATTTGAAAAGATATATGGAGCTAGAAGAATGGGAATAAAACTTGTTTTAATTCCAAAAGATAATGAAAAAGAAATTCCTTTAAATACTGAAGATATAGAAGTTAGAACTATAGAAGCAATAGAAGAACTTATGGACATTGCATTTAATTAGGCATATTTTGAATAGTTATTTTATTTCATGTGTCTTAAGCATATTCAAAAAAATAAGTCTCCTTAATTAGGAGGCTTTTTTTTATAGTTAAGAAATGATAGAATTAGAATGAATTAAATTACATAGGATAAGACACATTCAAAAAATATACAGTACATTATTTGGCTTGTTATTTTATGTGTTTAAAATGCAAAAAAAGTAATTGTCGTTTGATAATTAGAGGGAGGAATAAAACTTGGATGCATCAGTTATGAGAAGTTTGCCTCAAAGTGTAGAAGCGGAACAATCAGTTATAGGATCTATGATTATAGATAAGACTGCTATAGCAAAAGTATTGGAAGGCTTAGAAGAAGAGGATTTTTATAGAGATGGTCATAAAGTAATATATAAAACTATATTAGAGATGTTTAGAAATGATATAGCCATAGATTTATTAACTTTATTAGAATATTTAAAGAGTACTGATGCGCTTGAAAGAGCTGGTGGAGTAACTTATATAACTGAATTAAGTTCTTCTGTGCCAACTACTGCAAATTTAAGTGCATACATAAAGATTGTTACGGATAAGTCTACTTTAAGAAAACTTATCAAGGCATCAACTGCAATAATTGAAGAAAGTTATAATAATCAAAGTCAAGTGGAAAATGTTATAGATGTTGCAGAAAAGAAAATATTTAACATAGCTGAAAAAAGAACATCGAAGGATTTTGAACCATTAAGTGATGTATTAGAAAGAGGATTTGCACAAATAGAAAAACTCTTTAATAATAAAGGTGAAACTACTGGAGTTAGTTCTGGATTTACTGACTTAGATGCAAAAACTTCTGGGTTTCAAAGTGGAGATATGATATTAATTGCAGCTAGACCTTCCATGGGAAAAACAACATTTGCTTTGAATATAGCAGAACATGCAGCGCTTAGAGATCATAGAAGTGTTGTAATATTCTCTTTAGAAATGTCTAAGGAACAATTAGCCTATAAGCTCCTTTGTTCAGAAGCCAATGTTGATATGCTAAAGCTTAGAACAGGAACTTTGGAAGACAAAGATTGGGAGAACATTGCTATGGCAGCAGGACCACTTTCGAAAGCAAAAATTTATATAGATGATAGTGCTGGTGTGACTGTTATGGAAATGAGATCAAAGTGCAGAAGGCTTAAAATAGAGTATGGAATAGATTTAATTGTTATTGACTATTTGCAACTTATGTCTGGGGGAACTTCTAATAGTGATAATAGACAACAAGAAGTATCTGAAATATCTAGATCTATTAAAGCATTAGCTAAAGAGATGGAGTGCCCAGTAATAGCTCTATCGCAATTATCGCGTGCACCTGAACAAAGAGCAGATCATAGACCAATGCTATCAGATTTAAGAGAATCAGGTTCTATAGAGCAAGATGCAGATATAGTTATGTTCCTATATAGAGATGAATACTACAATAAAGAAACCGAAGATAAAAATATTGCAGAATGTATAATATCCAAACAAAGAAATGGTCCAGTAGGAACTGCAAGGCTTGCTTGGCTTGGACAATATAGTAAATTTGGGAATCTAGATGTAATTCATAGAGACTAAAATTTTAGTGAATTATAAATAATATTAATATTAAAGGTAAAAACTATACTTATACTTTCCAATTTAATTATCAATGCCAAATGTTCAATGATCAATAATTGACATTGAACGTTGAACATTGACAATTTTAATATTAACTAAATAACTTTTGGAACTATCAATTTTATATTATGTTTATAATCATGAAGTAAAATATTATTTAAATCAATGTCTAATAAATAGAAAATTCTTTCGTGAGCTGAATTTTTTAGAGTATTTTTAAATTTTATTTTTAATATTAAAAAATTATTTTTATAACATATTTCTAATATATGCTTATTGCCATAAAATGAATCTATATAAATACAATAGAATTCTGGAGTTTCTTTAATTTCAAATATAGGAAGTTGTTCTGTCGGAGTGGGATTTAAAATAGTATTAATAAAATCCCGTTGACTTATTAAAGAATTATCATATATTAAAGAGTTATCTTTCATATATATTCCTCCCTTCATATTTAATTGTAGTTTGTGAAATTTTAATACAAGCTATTCTATGATTGTGGTGGATTAAAATTAAAATGTTTATATAAAATCATAAAATTTGAATTTATAACAATAAAAATTTTAAATGGGGGCTATAATATGAGTAAAAAGGTTGGATTTGTAGGTTGTGGAAATATGGGCAGTTCTATGGTTGGAGGAATGATTAAATCAGGATTTTTAAAAGCTGATGAGATAATAATTTCTACTAAAACTGAAGGATCTGCAAAAAAACTGGAAACACAATTTGAAGTAACTACAACTTTAGATAGTAAGGTTGTTGCTAGGGAAGCTGAGATTATAATTTTAGCTGTTAAGCCTTTTATGTATAAAGGAATAATAGATGAAATTAAATCAGAGCTAACGAAAGATAAGTTAATTATTACTGTAGCCGCAGGCATTACGATAGATAATATGGAAGAATGGCTTGGCGATGATTTTAAGATAATTAGAACTATGCCAAATACACCAGCACTTGTAGGGCAAGCGATGTCAGCAGTATGTCCAAATAAGAACATAAGTAAGGATGAGTTAGATTATTGTTTTAAAATTTTTGAAAGTTTTGGGGAATGTGTTCAATTAGATGAAAAAGACTTTCATGGTTTTACTGCCTTGTGTGGATCATCACCTGCATATGTATTTATGTTCATAGAGGCTATGGCAGATGGTGCTGTAAAATTAGGTATACCTAGAGCTAAAGCTTATAAGATGGCAGCACAAAGCGTATTAGGCTCTGCTAAGATGGTATTAGAAACAGGCAAGCATCCTGGGGAATTAAAAGATATGGTTTGTTCGCCTGGAGGAACTACAATTGATGCAGTTGTTGAATTAGAAAAACTAGGATTTAGAAATAGCGTTATTCAAGCTATTGATAAGTGTGCAGAGAAATCTAAGAACATGCAAAATTAAAAAAGGCGCATAAGTGCAACTAAGAACTTAAATAAAAACTATGTTTTAAATCAGTTTTGAAAACCGTAATTATGAGTATATCCCGCCGAAATTGAATACATATTTGTTCCATAGGACTGTGAAAATTTCGCTGGAATCCACTAAATGGAAGGTTGCACCCATTTCAGTTTGCTCCTGAGGCAAGCTCAGGACAAACTAAAATGGAACAACCTTCCATTAAGTGTTTTCAACAGCTTATTTTCAATGCCTATTGCACAAATATGTATCCAATTTCTCTGTTTAGATATACGCTTAAGCATAGCAAATGTTGAATATAATACTAAGTAAAAGTATGTAGAATTTAGGTGTTTATATATAGTGACTGTTTAAAATTTAGGATATTTATTTAACTATATTTTATATTTTGATGAAGTTTTCCTTGTATATATTGCAACATGTATATTTAAAAATATTATTTAGCTAAAGAAACCAAATGATTTGGACAGGTTATAATAAAATTCTAAATCATTCTCGGTATTAAAGAAACAAGGAAACTTCATACCGTAATTGCCCCATATAGTAATAGGTTTATTAGTAAAATAAAACGTGACAAAGAAAATTTCTCTTGTATTTAAACGAACTAGAAATGGGATAAGAGTTTTATTACTTAACTTATAAAAAATTCCATCATGAGGTTCAGCATTTAGATGCAGTTTTAGTATGTTCTTATCTTCGTCTGGAACTAATGTAATAAGCTTTACTTTATCTTCATCTGATATTCTATTTATATAAAAATCTACATAAGCTTCACAATTGTTTTCTTCAAAAATATTTTCTATAAATTTAATAATTTTATTTTCTCCAATTTCTATATTTATGGCTTCGATAGTAAAATTTTTAAACAAATCAAAACCGTCTAATATATTATTGAATCTTATTTTAACCTTATTTTTAAATTCAGCATTACTTATAGGTATTAATAATTCGTTCACGTCACTCACTCCTAATTAGGATTATTAATTCTATGGTAATAAAATAATATTGGATTGTCTATAATTAAAATAATTGTGTATAAATAAAAGGCAAACTAATGTGTATAACTTTTTTGTAAAAACTATGTGGATGAGGTTTTAGAATTTTATTAAAAAAATAGAGATTTTAAGAAATAGATTCTAATTATTCAAAAATATACAAAATATATTGCAAACATATGTTCGCATATAGTATAATAATTTTAAAGTTAAGAAAGAAGGGCTTTGATTGGATAAGGTAAAACGTGAATATATAAAATTGTTAAAAGAGGTTCTCAAAGAACTAGGGAGGTAACCCTAATTCTTTTTGGAATTCATATATAGGGGAATTTCTTTTTCTAACATTTTTAAAAGTAAGTTTGTTCCTTTATCAGAGCATTTACCACTTTCGTTTATTTCCCCAACCTCTATTAAAGTATCAATAATTATTTTTAAACCATCAAATAATTTTATTTCAGTATCGGCATCTTCATCTAGCCAATAGCTTAGTTTGGTATTAGTTAGATGAGATAATTTTTGTATTGTTTTTAGAGTTGGTTTTTTATTACCATTTTCTAATTCTGTAACTGTAGTTCTGGAAAAGCTAAATTTTGTAGCGAATTGTTCCTGTGTTAATCCTAAATTGGCTCTTACTTCTTTTAGTTTTGTATTAAAATTCATTTTATTGATACCTCCATAAGTATAGTATCATTCAGTTGTCTCTCTTTCAAGACAGATATTTATTCTTCTTTGAAGATAATATTATAAATGTATAAAATTAAAGACAAATAAGGAAATATGAACTTAGCTAGAATTAACACAATATATACACTAATTTTATTTAATAAATTGAAGTAATTATATCCCGAAAATAAGACTTAATATAGTAAAGGTGAGGAAGAGAGTAAATAATGTCAAGAACTATAGAAAATCAAAGAAAAAAGCTTGGAATATTTCAATATTATGTAGCAGTGAAAGTAAGAGTATCAACTAAGACATTACAAAGAATATAAAATGGACAAAAAGAACCGACGGAGGAATAATATGTAGAGATGGCTAATATTTTTAAATGATATGTCTTAAAATTAAGACTATAGGAGGAGATATGGGAGAGTATATAAAGACTTTAAAAGAAATTATTGAACACTTGAGAAAAAGAGATGCGCAGTAAGTGAATAATTTATAAATAAAACTATAAGTACTTTACTTTTGCAGGAAGCTGTAAATTATTAAAGAGTATTAATGCTAGTACAAGATTAGGATAGAGTAGAGCAATAATAGGAGTTGATTAAATGAATAATACTATAAATAGAATAGGAAAATATAAAGAAATTTTAGCAGATATAGGAGATATAGATTTAAGAGTCCAAGAGTTAGAGGAAGAGATATTGGGCATAAGTGGACAAGGCATGGAAGAAAGAACAGGAAAGACTTATAAAATCACATCTAGTGTGGAACAGCAAGCTGAGAAGCTTATGGAAAGGAAAGAAGAATTATTTAAGGCACAAGCAACTAAAAAAAGAGAGTTAAAAAGAATAGATAATGCAATGACCATATTAACAGAAGAAGAAAGAGACATAATGCAAATTGTTCATATAGAACATAGAAGGTACTATGTGGTACAAGAAAAATTAATGTTATCATATCAAAGAGTTAAGCAATTAGAAAAACAAGCAGCTATAAAAATGGAAAGGTATATTTCCTAAGGGGTTTAAGTAAGATTTATCAAACCAATCATATTGTTTAGTTAACTAATTAAAAAAAGTATATATAAAGAGATATAAAACAGTAGTTAGGGAAATTGAACTGCTGTTTTTTGTTAGCTTTAAATCAAAAAAGTTAGGGAGAGAATAAATTTGGATTAAGTTGTTGTTATGTAAATTTCTACATTATCAAAATTCTCTTATAATAAAAGCATTTATTGATTTATAGTAGATGAAGAGTAACATAATAAACAGGTTCTATTAGCAAGATTTAAGTGTTATAAGAAAAGTTATAGAAAAATTGTAGGAAAATTAGAGAAAGTCTATAAGAAATAGATAATATGAAGCCTTATAATAGTAAGTGGGAAGAAAAGATAGTTTCCTCTCATAAAGTATTAAAAAGAACTCTTAAAGTAATGGGAGTTCTTTTTGACGCGATAAAATAAAAATTTGTATGTATCAATTATTTATGGAAGGGGATGAGATTTTTGCGGCAGAGTTTGAAATAGACAAATGATAAGTACAGAAGGAATTTATTAGATTTCCAGAAGTTACGAAAGGAAAAAGTTACAACCACATTACAAAAAAACATAAAACACAGCGATTATAGGAGGAAATTTATGATTAATGATTTAATTAACTCAATTAATGTAATGTTAGTTGAGAAATTCCCAGATACAAAAGTATATGTATCAAAGTTAGAGAAGGAAATAATAAGACCTTCTTTTTTTATTCGTTACATTACTAGTAGGCAAACGGATCTAAATAGAAATAGTTATTTAAACATCATAACTATGAAGATTATTTATTATCCACCACTAGATGAGTTAATGAATGTTGATTTAATTGCTGAAAATGAAGTGTGGGATACAATGCGAGAAATTTTTAGTGGTGGATATATAAAGGTTTTGGATAGAGCTGCAAAGATAAGGAAGTTAAGAGGTAGATCAAAAAATACAGAAATACACCTAAAACTTAAGATAGGCTTTACACAAGATAGAATTTTTAATACACCAGAAAGCCCTAAAGCAGATAAAATTAATTTTAAAATTTAAGGAGGAATAACAAATGGGAGAACCATCCATAGAAATTATATTTAAGCAAGCAGGAATAACTGCAACTAAAAGAGGAAAAAGAGGTGTAGTAGTACTTATTTTGAAAGATACTATGCCATCTTCATATAGTAATCCAATAAAAATGGAGACTATAGATGAAATTCCAGAAACATTATCAGCTTTTAATAAGGAACAAATAAAACTTGCTATGATAGGATATCAAAATCCACCAAAGCAAGTAATTGCTTATATAGAGAAAGTAGATTCAGCCGATTATTCAGAAGCTCAAAGTTACTTAGAAACTATTAAATGGGATTATGTTGTAATTCCAGGCATTGGCCTAGCAGCTGATGGAAAAGCTGATACAGAGGCAAATATTACTTCAAGAGCAACAGATTTTGCTACTTGGATTAAGCAATTAAGAAGTACTAAGGATATTAAAGTTAAAGCAGTACTTCCACATTGCCCAGCAGATAATGAAGGAATAATAAACTTTAGTACGGATGATATTAAGACAGCGAGTAAAACTTATACTGCAGCAGAATATTGTTCAAGGATTGCTGGAATGCTAGCAGGAACACCATTAACTATTAGTGCCACATTTGCACCACTTGCAGAAGTAATTGATGTTCCACATTTAAAGAAAGAAGAAAGAGATGAAGCAATTGATGCAGGTAAATTAATTCTAGTTAATGATGGAACCAAAGTAAAGATTGATAGAGCAGTAAACAGCTTTGTAACTACAATTGAAAATAGAGGTGATGATTTTAAGAAAATTAAGATCGTAGACATTATGGATTTAATACATGGTGATATTAAGGCAACTGCTGAGGATAATTATATAGGCAAATATCCAAATGATTATGATCATAAATGTTTACTTATTGCTGCTATTAATGGATATTTTGAAGGATTAGAACTAGATGGATTACTTGATAGCAGTATTGATGGACAAAATAAAGCTGAAATTGATTTAGATGCACAAAAGGTTTACTTAAAGAGTCAAGGAACAGATATCTCAGCTCTAAAAGATCGAGAACTAAAAGAAAGTAATACTGGTTCTCAAGTATTTCTTAGAGGACAAGCAGTTATCTTAGATGCAATTGAAGATATTAAATTTCAAATATATATATAGGGGGAAATTGTAATGCAACAAGCAAAAAATGTTATAAACGGAACATGGGGAGAGGTTTGGATTGATGGACAATATGTTTCAGAGGTTTCAGCGCTTCAAGCAAAAGTTACTTTAACAAAGGTAGATGTCAATTTTACAAGAGATTTATGGAAGAGAAGTAAAATAACTGGTATAGAAGGGAAAGGAACATTAAAATTACATCATGTTACTTCAAGAATGAGTATTTTATTAAAGGATAATATTAAACAAGGGAAGCAAACAGTGTGTACGATCATATCTAAATTAGCTGATCCAGATGCATTAGGAGCTGAAAGAGTAGTACTTAAAGATGTTACATTTGATGAATTAACAGTAGCAGATTGGGAAGTTAAGAAGAATGTTGAGGAAACACTTCCATTTACTTTCTCGGGATATGATTTCTTAGATATAATAGAACCACAATAAAAAAGATTAAATAGACTTTGTCAGTTTGCTAAAAACCCCATGGTTAAAGTGGGGTTTTTAATTTAGCCTAATTATAAGAAATGGAGATGGATATTATGAATTTAGTTGAACAATTATTAAAAATAGATGCTGGTAAAATTGAGGTGCCATCAAAAGAGGTAAAACTTAAACTTGCTAAACTTGGAAATGCTGAAATTACATTTACATGTAATGCTATTTCAATGGAAAGATATAATGAAATTCAAGAGAGAGTATTGCAAGTAGATAAGAAAGGAAATATACAAGGATTTGCTACAGCACAAGCAAAAATAGAAACAGTTCTTACTGGGGTTTCTGAACTTAGATCAGAGGAGCTTATGAAACATTTTAAAGCACCAACGCCAAAGGAGCTTATGAATAAAATATTTTTACCTGGTGAAGTTGATATTTTAGCAGATACAATAACAGAAATATCAGGAGTGGATTCTACCTCCAATAAAAAAGAAGACATAAAAAACTCATAAGCACTGATGAAACTATAAATCTTCTATATCACTGCTGGAAACTACATGATAAGTGGCCAGCAGAGACGTTTAACAGGGGATTTGGAGAAAAGATTATCATCAGTGCTTTTATTGAACAAGAAATTGAAGATAAAATGAAACAAATGGAAGCCTTGTATTCAGGAGGTGATGACTAATGTCATTTGAACTAGATTCAACATTATTAAAAGTTGTTGATGGAGCACAAAAAGCACAAAAAGCAATTGATAGTTTATCACCTGTAGCTTCAAAAGCATCAGAAAGTGTGCAAGCAATATCTAAAGCAGCAGAATCAGTAAATAAGCTTGAAAGTAACGTTAAAGGTACAAGAGATGCAATAGGAAGTACAACATCAGCTGTTTCTAATTTTATACAAGCATGTACAGATAATACTGGAGAAAGATCTTTTGAAAATATTGGAGAGAAAGCTAATGATGTAGTTAAATCAATATCTAATGTATCAAAAACAGTTAACGATATGAAAACTAATTTTAAAAATACAAAAGCTGAGATTGAAAATTTAAAAAACACTGCATCAAATTTGTATAAGACTTTTGCAAGTACAGATTTGGGTAAAAAGTCTATTAATTTTATAGGAAAACAGGCTTCCAAAGTATCTCAAAAATTTCCTAAATCAAATGGAGGTAAAGGCCAAGGAGTCTTGAATGCAGGAGGACAATCAATTGGAAAAGTTGTTGATGGAGTTCAGAAAACTAAAAAGGCAATAGAAGGTTTAGCACCAATAGGTTTAAAAGCATCAGAAAGTGTACAAGCAATATCTAAAGCATCAGAATCAGTAGGTAAAGTTAAAAACAGCTTTAATGATACAAAAGATGCAGTAGGAAATGTAAGAACGTCTGTTTCTAATTTAATGCAAGCATTTACAAATAACACCGGGGAAAGATCTCTTGAAAATATTGGAGAGAAAGCTAAAGGTGTAGTTAAATCAATATCTAATGTACCAAAAACGGTTGAAGATATGGCAACTAATTTTAAAAATGCGAAAGATGAGATTGGAAATGTAAAAAGTACTGTATCAGATTTGTTTAAAACTTTTAAAGATAATGATTTGGTCAAAAAATCTATTGGTGGTATAGGAAAAAGGTCTGCCGAAGTAGCTCAAAAAATTACTAAATCAAATAAAAGCTCTAAGGCATCAAAGACTGCACAATCAGCTGGAGGTAAAGTGTCTAGTGTCTTGAATATAGCTAAACAATCAATGGGAAAGGTTGGGGCGTTAACTCCTTCTGTATCTGGACCATTACAGAGTTTAGGTGGATGTTTTGAAAAATTTAAAGGTGTAGTCTCAAAGTGTTTTTCATCTTTATCTGGTGCTTTTAGTATATTTACTGGGTTGCCATTACCTCTTAAAATAATAATTGGAGTAGTTGCATTACTCGCAGTTGCATTTGCTACAAATTTTGGTGGAATAAGAGATATAGTTATGGGAGTATTTAATAAAATTTCAGGTGCTGTAAAATCTGCAATTGATGTATTTAAGAAAACAGGAAGTGCCGCTCAAGGAATAGGTGCTTTATTTACAAATTTATTTGGACCAAAAGTTGGTGCAGTTGTAACCAATACTATAAAACTAATAACTACAGTAGTTAAATCCTTAGTAGAATTTATTAAAGCACATATGCCACAAATTCAAAATACTATTCAAAATGTATTTAAAGGAATTCAATCAGTTTGGAATTCAGTTTTAAAGCCAGTATTAACATTTGCGATTCAAATCTTTGGAAAGTTAATAAGCTTTGTAATGTCTAACTGGCCACTTATAAAACAAACCATAACAACAGTTATGACAGCTATTAAAAATGTTATAACTACAGTTTTAGGAGGACTAACAACTTTTTGGAATGCGCATGGACAAACTATAAAAACAGTTGTAGGTGCAGCTTTTAATAATATAAAAACAGTAATTTCAACTGTGCTTAGTGTAGTTACAGGAGTTATTAAAACTGTAATGCAAATTATAAATGGAGATTGGTCAGGAGCATGGAACACTATAAAAAGTACTGTAGGAACAGTATTTAATGGAGCTGTGGATATTGTAAAAAATGTTATAACAGCTATAGGCACAGTATTTAAGGATGTGGGTAAAACTGCACTTAATTGGGGAAAAGATATGATAATGGGTATTGTAGATGGAATAAAAGGAGCAGTTAGTTACATTGAAGATGCAGTTAAAGGTGTAGCAGATAAAATAAGATCCTTCCTTCACTTCTCGGTACCAGATCAAGGTCCTCTTACAGATTACGAAACTTGGATGCCAGATTTTATGAAAGGTATGGGAACTGGAATCAAGGTTAATACTCATTTAGTAACTGATCCGGTTAAAGATCTTTCAGTTGGAATAAAAACTAATGTAAATAAGAATTTATCTGGAGGAAGTAAATCAGGAAGCCCAGGAGCTAAAGGTGCTGCAAGTACTGGCAAGGATGATGGTGCGCAAAATGGTTTTGCAATAACAATAGCAAAACTTGCTGATTCTATAATAATTAGAGAAGAAGGCGATATAGATAAAATTGCAACAGCTCTTGCAAATAAGTTAAGTCAAACAGCACTTGGAATGGGTTAGGAGGTAATTAAAAATGATAGAATTTTGGTTTAATCAAGAGAATACATGGCTACAATTACCTGTACCACCATCTAGTTATTCACTTAAATTAGGTAATAACAATACAGTAATTAATGTTGAGTCTGTAGGAGAGGTAAATATACTCGGAGATTCAAAGCTTTCAGAAATATCTTTTGAAAGCTTTTTTCCTGCCCAAGAATATAATTTTTGTGCATATTCTAATATTCCGACACCATTTGAATGTGTAGCACAAATAGAGGCGTGGAGAAAAAGCAAAAAGCCTATAAGAGTAATTCTTACAGATACAGATATTAATGATTTATTTTCGATAGAAACCTTTGAGTATGGTGAAAAAGATGGGACAGGAGATATATATTTCACTTTAGCTTTAAAGCAATATAAGCTTTTAAAGTTAAATGAAAAAATTGTAGGTCAATGGGGCGCAAGTTTTAGTTTAACAAATTCAAATAATATATTAGGTGAAAATATATGATTAGAATATATAGCTTATATGATGGTTGGAATTTAACAGATATAACCCCAGTATGCAAAAGTGTTGAATTGTCTGCATCAGTAGATCAGCCAGCAAGAAAATGCTCATTCAGTATGATTTATTCATTAAGTGATAATAATCAGCCAAGAGTTCAAATAGGACCAGGAACATTAATAAGTATTGTTGAAGATGGAACAAAAGAACTATTCAGAGGACAAGTTATTGATAGAACATTAAATAGTTCAGGCCAAGAGGAAACATTCAATTGCATTGACTACATGAGGTTTATAATGAGCTCATCAACTAGCATGAATATTAAGAATATGACACCGGAAGATGTAGCAGTAAAGGCATGCAGTGAGGTTAATGTATTAGCTGGGAACATAGTTGCTACTGGAATACCTATAAATAGAGTATGCCCTAACACGAGTTATTACAATATAGTAATGCAATGCTATACCCAAGTCAGTAAACAAAATGGGAAACAATATATTCCTATGATGCAATCAGATAAGTTTAATGTTATTGAAAAAGGACAAGTTCTTTCAGATTATGTACTTCAATCGAGCAAAACAGATACTTATAATAATACAATGCTAGGAATGACTTATAAAGATAGTATCGAAAGCATGATTAATAAAGTACAAATATTTGATAGTGATGGTAATTACTTAGATTCAGTAGAATATTCAGGGTTAAAAGATAGCTACGGAACATTACAGACAACTTATGAAAAAGAAGACGATAAGGATGCTATAACAGTAGCAAATAATAAATTATGTGGTTTTTCAGACGAAATATCAATAGATGCAATAGGCAGTTCAGATTGTATAACGGGCTATGCATTAAAAGGTAAAATATGGTATTTGGATATATTGAGTGATTGCACATTATATATTAATGAGGATACTCATACTTGGGATTGTGGAACTGGAAAATATACAATGAAACTTACAGTAAGCTTAACTAATAAAATGGATTTACAAGGGGGAGATAGTTAAATGAACCCATATATAAAAATTTTAAATGCAGCAAGAAAAGAAGGCTCAAAAGATAATCCACCAAGTATTTGTATAGGTAAAGTTATATCACCACCCCCAAACCTAATAATAGAAACAAAAAATCTGCAATTATATACTGATGATATTTATATTGCAGATTATTTATTACAAGGATATTCAAGAGGTATTTTAATAACAGATGGGGCAGGAACTAAAATAACTACAATAGATTCATTAAAAGAAAATGATAGAGTGGCAATTATGCCAACCGCGGATCTTCAAACATGGATTATATTATGTAAGGTGGTGAGTATTTAATGGTGGATTTAATCACAACAGTAGGATCATTTCCAACAACTGAAACTACAATTACTGTCCCTAAAGAATTTGCTTGGGATTTTGATAATAATGATTTTTTATTAGTTGATGGTAAATTTCAAATTGTAACAGGAAAGGAAGCTTTAAAAGTTTGGATAAGGAAAGCACTTAAAACACCTAACAGCATATATGCAGCTTATTCAACAGACTATGGAAGTAATTTAGACAGTTTAGTTGGTACAAGACTATCAATTTCATTGATAGAAAGCGAATCTAAAAGGATAGTTTGGGAATGTATAAGTATTAATACTCATATAACAGGCATGAACAACTTTTCAGTTAACACAACAAAAGATATTTTAACAATAAGTTTTACAGCACTAACAGATCAAGGGGAGGTGACAATAACTAATGTTTAGGGAGACTAACACAGAAACAATAATAGAAAATAGAATGTTTGACAATGTACCTTCTGATATAGACAGGTCAGAAGGTTCTTTTATTTATGATGCAATAATACCGACAGGGAAAGAAATTGCGACAGCTTATATTAATATGGATAAAATTTTGAATATGGCTTTTGCATCAACAGCAGCAGCTAATGGATATTCTACTCAATTAGAATTAAGATGTAGCGAAGTTGGAATAAGCAGAAAAGCTGGAACTTTAGCAAATGGAACAATAACTTTTGCTGGTGCGGATGGCACTATTATTTCGGCTGGAACATTAATTCAATCATCTAGTGGACTTAAGTTTTCTACACTTGCTATAACTACTATAGAAAGTAGTACAGCAACAGTAAAAATTCAAGCGCTAATTGAGGGAATAAGCTACAACTTACCTTCAAATTCAATAATACAAGCACCGATTGCTATTAATGGAGTTACTTCTATTACAAATACAGTTCCAACCACAGGTGGAACTGCCAAAGAAACTGATTCAGCCTTATTAGAAAGATATTTGCTACAAGTTAAATCACCGGCAACCTCCGGAAATAAAAATCATTATTTGAATTGGGCATTATCAGTTGACGGATGTGGTGGAGCAAAAGTTGTCAGCTTATGGAATGGTAACGGAACAGTAAAAGTAATTATTATCAATTCTAATAAGGAAGGAGCAGATGCAGCATTAGTGGATAGCGTTAGTAAATATATAGAATCTGTCAGACCAATAGGGGCAACTATTACAACGGTATCAGCTACACCATTACAAATTAATATTAATGTGACATTAACTATAGATGCTAATAATTATACGTTGAATACTGTAAAAGCAAATATAGAAAATAACATAACAGAATATTTAAAAAGTATAGCTTTTAAACAGGGCAATTTGAGTTATGCAAAGCTAGGTTCAATAATTTTATCTTCCGAAGGAGTAAAAGATTATAGTAGATTATTAATCAACTCAGGTTCTACAAATATTACAATTAAAGATGATGAAATTGCAATATTAGGTACTGTTGAAATAGGGGGGATTTAGGTGAGTTTTTATCCTAATAAAATAGATAATTTTATAGAAAAGCTTAATAAGTACAAAATTGATTTAACTAAATATGTACCCACTTTTATTAGTGAAATATCAGAGATGAAGGCTATCTATGATGTGCAAGGCACTGAATTAGGCAGTCTTTTATATTACTCAAAAGATTTACTTAATCAATTCTTTATAAATACTGCCACATGGGGGCTTATTTATTGGGAAGATGAATATGGAATTGATACTAACTTAAATATGAATTACGAAGATAGAAGAACAGTTCTAAAAGCTAAAAAACGTGGTCAAGGTACAACAACAAAAGAAATGATTAAAAATGTTGCTGAATCTTTTAGTGGCGGAGAAGTAAACATTATAGAAAACAATGCTAACTACTCTTTTATAGTGAAGTTTATAGGTATTAAAGGGATTCCTAAAAATATGGAAGCATTTAAAAATATGTTAGAAGATATAAAACCAGCACACTTAGGATATGTATTTGAATACACTTATACAGTTTGGAACGTACTAAAAGAAAAGAATTTAACTTGGATTAGTTCTGAAGTAAAGACTTGGGACGAATTGAAAGTTTATTAATAAAAGGAGAGTGATTAAATGTTAACTACTACAAATTATGGACTAAAAAAACCAGAAGGTACTGATATTGTCGATATTCAAAATTTTAATTATAATGCTGATGTTATTGACATAAAATTAAAAGAAGTTAATACGGCATTGTCAGAATTAGCGAAAGATATTTCAAATTCAGTTGTTACAACTCCAACCATAGCTTATGGAATGAACAACGTAATTAAAAACACCGGGAAAGTAGCAGTAAATCCACGCTTTACAATGGTAGGTAAAACCGCCATTAACCTTTTAGGACGTGACGGAAATTGTGAAGATGTTAGTAAGTTTATTTTAATTTATGCAAGTACACCTCAAACCTTTGTCTTGGACTCTACAGCAAAGATGTTCGGTACAAACAGTATAAAGTATAAATTGCTAAGTGGGACAGGAAATACAAGTTCAGCACAAATGAAGGACTATGGTACTATATTAGATTCATCCAAATACTATTGTTTTAGTGGTTATATGAAGTCTAGTGATGGTCTAGCAGGTGGCTATGTAGCTTGTAGGAATACTGATGGCAGTAAATCATATGGCTCGGCTATTGTGTCTAGCACCGCTTGGACTAGAAAGTATGTAAAGTTTCAAGGGGATGCCAGTATAACAAAATTTGGATTGTCTATAACTACAGGGGATGCCACTGTAAATGCAGGTTATGTAAACTTTGACGGAATAATGCTAGAAGAAATAACACAAGCACAGTATAACGATACTAACTTTACTCCAAGTCCTTATGTAGATAGTTATTCATGTCTTACCAATCCATTAATAGAAATTCGCCATGATAATATCGTGATAAATGGTAATACTGAGAAAGGCATTGGTTATTGGATACCCGACATTAGCACAACTTCTTTATCAGTAGATAGTGGTAAGTTCAAATTAGTAACCGCTACAAACAACTGTTTTGTAAGCCAGTTAGTAGACGTTAAACCAAATACTGACTACTATTTGAGCGGTAATATAAGTGGGAATGCAAATATATGGGTGACAGATTTAACAAAGAATATAATTGTTAAAACAGGAGTAGGCACATTTAATACTGGAGCAAACTCTAAGATGTGTATACTTATTCGCAACGCTACTTTAGGAACAGGCATCGCAGATTCAATAATGTTAGTAGAAGGAACTGTAGCCCTAACAGAGTATAAAACCTGTAGGCTAGAGCGAACTGTTATAGAAGGTAACTTTGCTGATGGAGATAGCTTTACCTATGAAAATGGAGAAGTAACAGGGTTGAAAAATACTAGGCATACGCCACCATTGTTTGGTAAGGACTATGACTGGCAATATTATGATGATTACGCAGGATTTAAACGTATATATTTAGCTGCTAATTCATTAAAGCCTATTCCAAATGTTGACCGTACTGGCTGTTTAACTAAATATAATGGTGATATAGTTTCAAATATATATGCTAATTCCTTTACCGCAAAAGACCAGTTTAGTATATCCAGTAGCGGTGGTAATGTATATATTTCAGTAGCGGACATCGACACAGGCTTTATAGAGAGTATAGCCCCTAATGCTGATGAAGCTAAAGCGTTTATGAATGGGTGGAAATCGTCATATGTATATAATAGTAGATGTATCATATATGTCAGTGTAGTAGATGGTTTATATCCGTCATGTATAGTAAGTGCTAATATAACTTCCACTTTTACAACTGCGACAAGCACTATTACGGTTGACGATGCATCTAAGTTCAAGGTTAGTGACTTAGTTTATCTTAAATCGGGGGGGCTATACAGCATACAGTCAATGAGTGGTAACAATATAACAGTTAATGGTAGCATTACTTCTTCATGGTCTTCTAGTCCTGTACTCATTAAAACAGATAATTCCGATAGCGGTTCATATTATTTATTGCCTTTTTGCAAGAATAACGTAGCGCCTGGCTACGAAGGTTATAGGTTGCATTATAAACTAGCTAATCCCGAACCGCTAACAGACATTAATACTAGAATAGTGGGCGATATACCTACGTTTGATGTTGGGGATAACTACGTATTCCTTGACAGTGGGGTAGTGTTGGGGGAAGTTGCAAACCCCCAAACTGATACAGCTGCTTACTATGTAAATAACACCACTATTATGAGTAGTTTACTTAAGTCTAAAGTGGAAACACTAAATGCTATTTACAAAAATGCTATATACGATAGTATTTGGGGAAAATACACAACCTCTGCCTATGGTAACGAGCGCTATGGAGCAACAAATGCTAATTTCGATCCTACAGCAGTATACACAGTAGACTATAAAATACTAGCAACACAAGCACCACAGATAGGCACAATAGGTTGTAGTTATAGTCAAGATATAGTAAGTGCTATTAATGGTTTACAGGAGGCTGTAGATAGCAGACAAAAGGCAGATAGTTCACTGGATACGTTAATCGGTCTAAGTAAATATGAGGAAATCAATATAACCGATTATACGCCGCTTAACTGGTTTGGTGAAACCTCATATGTGTATGCAATGTTGAAAGTTTCGATGGTTCCTAAGGATTACATACCACATATCACACTTAATAATCTACAGTTTGAATGTAATATAGGTGGCGTGTATGTTAATGTAACTAATAAAATGAATTTAGTAAAAGTAATAGTAAGCACTAAGGACATTCATATAAGGTGGAGTACTACAGATGCAACCGTGATGGCAGCTATAAAAGCTAATGGTATTAGTATTCACATACTACAAATAACGGCAAAGTGTGAAGGGGGAAACTAAATGGACTTCGATAAAGTAAATTATGTAGACGGTGTGTTATACATTCAAAAAGACGACGGACTGGAGTGTATAGACGAAACTATCGCAAAGGAAGATGAAAAGACAATTATAACAGCCTTTAAAATGGCGTTTCCAAACGGAAAACCAATATTAGTTACTTTGGAGGATATTCAAATTAAAAAAATAACAGAGATGAGTGGTACATGTGAAGATATAATAATAAATAAGTTTTACTCCACTTGTCTAGGAGATAGTAGAAGATTTGATTGTACAGACAGAGACCAAGCAAATATTCAAGGACTAGTTGCAAAAGCACAATTAATACTTAGTGGTATGGCTACAGATAATTTGTTAGATTGGAAAGAAAGTGGTGTAGCTGAATGTTATCCTTTCACAACGACACAAGCCATAATGCTTGGGAGTGACTTGTTTAATCACATAACAGAAAAGAAAAAGCGTTATGAGAAATTAAAAGTGTATATACTAAAACAAACAGAAATAGAAGTAATACAAGCAGTAACATGGGATACTGATTTAGAAGGTGATGTAAGTGAAAAATAAAATATACAAAGACCTACTTTTAATATTCATCATGGGTAGCCTATACATGGTTATTGAGGGACTATGGAGAGGATGGACAAACATATCTATGTTAGTAGTTGGTGGTTTGTGTGCCTTTCTTATTGGGAGGCTTAATGAATATAAGGCTTTTTATAATAGAAAGATGTATGAGCAATGTTTAATTGGTACTGTAATTACGTTAGTTATAGAGTTTATAAGTGGATTGATTTTAAATATATGGTTAGGATTTAATATATGGGATTATTCAGATACTTTTGGGAATTTATATGGACAGGTTTGTTTACCATATGCTTTTTTATGGTTCTTATTAATGCCATTAGCAATTTATACAGATGATTATTTAAGATATAGATTGTTTGGAGAAGAAAAGCCAGTAGGGTTATTAGATAATTATAAAGATTTAATTACAGGAAAGTAATACATCATAGGAAAATATGGAGTAGAAGACCATTTAATTGGAAATAGAATATCAAGATGAGGACTACCCGAAGCCCAAATTAAAATAATTTGGACAAACCAATTCAAGTAGTAAATGGAACAAAT
The DNA here is from genome assembly GCF_019977655.1 of Clostridium gelidum. Classification (NCBI taxonomy): domain Bacteria; kingdom Bacillati; phylum Bacillota; class Clostridia; order Eubacteriales; family Clostridiaceae; genus Clostridium; species Clostridium gelidum. Next base: position 5,999,648 of record NZ_AP024849.1, on the reverse strand, counting down.
TATTTATTACAAAAGCAACACTTGTAACTTAAATCAGGCAAGAGGGTATTTCAAAAGTTATAATTTATAAACCAATATAAGGTGACCTAATAATTACAAGTATTGAAAGAATAATATAAATTATTTTAAAGTTAAAGAAAAGAGATAAAGCGGTAGTATCAAACTATTGATTTTTTATTGTTATTAAATCAAAAAATCAAAAGGTTCTCTTAGAACAATTTAGAGAATTTAAGAAAAGTTATAGAAAAATTAGAGAAAGTCTGTAAGTAATGGACAATTAGAAGCCATATAATAGTAAGTGGGAACAAAAGATGTTTCCTCTCATAAATTCTCAAAATCCTAATCCCCCAAGACATTTATAGAAATATAGATGTCTTTTATTATGCTTATAATCCGGTAGAAACAAAAATATATTTTGAAGATAAGTGGACTTAAGCCACAAAAAAATATTTAGTATCTACTGGTTTATTTATATTTAATTACTTAATTTTATTGAGTAAAAAATATTATTAACCTTTGCGGAATTCCACAAGTAAAGAAAAAAATAATTATACAATAAGGAGGAATTATCATGGACATAAAAATTAAGGATTTAACACAAGTTATCCCCAATTCAAGTGATTTGATTCTAATCAGTCAAAATGAAGCTCTGACAGGTTCAACTGTAGAGGAAATAAGGGATAAGGAATTAAGAAGAGAAGTAGAAACTGCTAGAGGAACACATGTTACTTTAGGTGATAGGTTAGATGGAATTAATTTTTCATTGATAGAGTTAGAACAAAAAATTGATCCTATTGATTGTGGGGTATTTTAGAAAGACTAGCAAAACATTTAAAAAATTAAATGAAAGAGAGTGATATATAATGGCACAAACTTTAAAAATTAAAAGAGGAAATAATGCAAATCTGGGAGGTTTAACACTAGAAGCTGGGGAACCAGCTTTTGTATTAGACACAGGAAAACTTTATGTAGGTGATGGTGCTGATAAAGTTTTGATTAATCCAGATATAGTACCAAAATCAAAAACTACTGATAAATTAAATACAGCTAGAACAATTTCTTTAAGTGGCGATATTACAGGAAGTGTTTCATTTGATGGAAGCAGTGATGTAACAATAGTAACAACAGAAAAAGCATCAGGAGTAACATCAGGAACTTATAGTAAAGTTACAGTTGATAAAAAAGGAACTGTAACTGCAGGTACAAATATAACTGCAGATGATGTACCAACATTAACATTATCTAAAATAAGTGATGTTGGAACAGCTGCTTCTAAAAATGTAGGTATTGCTTCAGGGAATGTACCAGTCTTAGATGAAAGTGGAAAGTTAGATACAAGTATATTACCTGCAATAGCGGTAACAGATACTTTTGTTATAGCAACAGAAATAGAAATGTTAGCACTAACTGCACAAGTTGGGGATGTTGCAGTAAGAACAGATTTAAATAGATCATTTATATTAAAAACTGCTGATGCAAGTATAGTAGCTAATTGGCAAGAATTATTGACTCCAACTGATGCAGTATTAAGTGTTGCTGGTAAAACTGGTATAGTTACTCTTACATCTGCTGATGTAGGTCTTGGAAATGTAACAAATGAATCAAAAGAAACAATGTTTACAAATCCTACATTTACTGGAGTATCAATAGCACCAACTGCAGATGCTGGGACTAATACAACACAAATAGCAACTACTAAATTTGTAACAAATGCAGTAGTAAATAAGACAAGCATATCTGGAAATGCTGGAACCGCTACAAAATTAGCAACACCTATAAATATATCCTTAACTGGTGATGTAGTAGGTTCAACTAGTTTTGATGGTTCAACTGACGTTTCAATAACTGTAACAATAAGCAATATAGATGGTGGAACATTTTAATAAAGAAAATACGAGGAGGAAAAATAAATGTCAAATAAAATACAATTTAAAAGAGGAATTAAAGCTAATTTACCAGTTTTAGATGCAGGAGAACCTGCATTTACAACTGATACAAAAGAATTTTTTGTTGGAGATGGGGTAGGTAATATTGAATTTGCTAAACAATCAGATTTAGAAATAACTAATACGCAATTGTCAGATATAGTGAAGGAAGTATCTAGCATCGATGGTAGAAAAATTTCTGATGGTACTTTGAACTTTAATAGTTTAGATACTGAAACTAAAGATTTAATAGATAAAATTCAAGCTGAAAGAATAACTGGAGGAACATTCGGAGGAGAAGTTAAAGCAAAAACTAATACAGATTATACAGTTGCACAAGTAAGAAATATTATATTATCACCAAATATAGCGGATGTTTCTAAAATGAATAATGGAGATGTCTGGATTAAATATGAATAGAGGTGATTTAAATGTCTTTAATATTTTGGGGTAAATATAATATAGCAACTACTAATTATAAATATACTAATGTTGATTCTAGTGTAATTAAATATGAGTATGCACCACGATATGATAACGATAATCGTGAAATTACTAATGATCCAACATCAAATAACTACACATGGATAAAAGCAGGGAATCTAAGAGATTATATAGGTTCTTATGTATTTTCCGGTGGTTGGTGGCAAATAGGACCAGAAAGACATATCAGATCAAATGATAGAGATACATTTATATTATATCAAGCAACTGTTATGACAGGAAACGTAAAAAATAAAGGTTCATATATATCTGATGTATCTGGACTTCCAAATACTTATCCTGATAATGGAGTTAGTGGCTCTTATTGGTATGTAAAATTAGCCGATGCTGCACCAACGGCTCCGACAGGAGTAATATGTGATTCAAAAGCTTTTGCTAAAAAAAGCATAACTGTATCATGGACAGCCTCTAGCGACATTAATTTAGATGCTATAACTTATTATATAGATTATTACAATGGGACTTCATGGATAAACGTAGGAAATACTAAATCATGTAATTATGATTATATACTTCCAGATATATCTATTAAAAATGCTAAGTTTAGAGTAAGAGCAAATGATGGACAACTTGATTCTGTTTATACAGAATCAAATGTATTTGAAATAGTTCGTATTCAAATATCTATGAATATTGATTCTCAAATAAGAAGATTTTCAAATGGATATGTAAAAATAGATGGAACATTAAAAAATATGTCTAATGTATATATAAAAGTAAATGATACATTAAAAGAAATCTAATTATTTTAAGTATATTATTGCTACTGCAAAACTGAAAATATTTAATAGAATAACTTTAATAAAAATATGTATGGTACTTACAGGAATGTAGGTGCCTTTTAATATTGTTACACAATATGAAATTATGATGAATTATTTAGAAAGGAAGTAATAAATGAATGAAGAACTAATCCAAGACAAACTAGAAACTCACGAAAAAAGGCTTAATAATCATGGAAGCAGATTAGATAAGTTAGAGCAAGACTCAAGAGAGCTTAAAACAGAACTTAAAAACTTGTGTGAAAATCTTGAATCACTCACAAATATGATGAAGTGGTTTATAACTGCAATAGGAGGAGCTTTGATAAGCTTCTTTTTTTATGCAGTTCAAATAAGGATATTTAAATAAATCACTATGAAAGAAAAGAGCAGTTCAGAGATGCGTCATCTATTTTACGAAAAATAGATGGTATACTGGACTGTTATTTTTTTTGAGGTGAAAAAATAATAAGGCACATGAAATAAAATAACAAAACATAAGGTGGTGTATATATAATGACAGAATTATTAATTAATCAAATTGCTCCAATAGCAGCTACTGCTATAGTAGCTATTTTAGTAGCAATAATTAAACAAGTTGGAAGAGCAGCAATAGAATTCTTTGTTACAAAGAAAAAGGAAGTTGAACAAAATATAAAGATTAATGGACATGAAGAAGAGTTAAATATTGCTAAAGAGGTATGGAATATCATAGAAGAAAAATTTAGGATTACAGAAAATGCAGAACAAATTTTAAGTTCTAAAGCAGATGAATTTGATAACTTATTATTACAGCGCATTCCTGAATTATCTGCGAAGAACCTAGAAGATTTAAGACAAGCTATAGCTGGAGAATACAATAAAGGTAAAATAAACTTAGCACAAGGAACTGAACAATCCTAGTTTTCAGAGTAGAAATTAAGGTTGCTACAATTTTAAGGAGGAATTTCTATGAATATAATAGATGTGGGATTAAATTTTAATGGATCATTAACATATGAAAATAATCCACAAGAAATAGTATTACACCATGCTGAAGCTTCAAATTGTACTGTACAAGATATTCATTCATGGCACTTAGCTAATGGATGGCTTGGAATAGGGTATCATTTCTTTATAAATAAACAAGGTAATATATATAGGGGTAGACCAGAAAATGCAGTTGGCTCACATTGCCCAAAGCATAATTCTATAAGTCTTGGAGTATGTTTTGAAGGTGACTTTATGACAGAAAATATGACACAAGAACAGATAAGTGCCTATAAGGAATTAATCAAATATATTCGTGCTAAATATGGAGATATACCAATCTATGGACATAAAGAATTATATTCTACAGAATGTCCAGGAAACAACTTCCCACTAGAAGCTTTTAAGGATATTGTAGTAAATAACATATCTGAAATAGGGTGGCATAAGGATGCTACAGGGTGGTATTACTTAACTAATACGCAAGGTTGGTATTACAAAGATTCTTGGCAAAAGATAGATGGAGAATGGTATTCATTTGATTCAGAAGGATATGCTAGACAATTTGTTTGGTTACAAGATCAAGCTAAATGGTATTATTTAAAAGATAATTGCAAAATGGCAAAAGTAGAATGGTTATGGGTAGATGGGGAATGTTATTGTTTTAATGAGCATGGAGAATTGTATGTTGATTGTTTTACATCAGATGGCTATAGGGTAGATCAAACTGGTGCTTGGATTCAGTAAAGATGTTTTATTACCATATATTCTTCAAAAATTTTCTCTATAATTAAGTATGTTTAGATAACATATTTTTAGTATTAGCATTTCTATTTTGAGAAAAACTCCTTTGTGAATAAAATAATTATTTTTATATTGTGGAAAACTATAATTAAAATAATTGTGGATAAATAAAAAAGCAAACTACTGTGTATAACTTTTCCATAAAAACTATGTGAATAAAGTTTTAGAATTTACTTGAAAAAAGTATCTGCTTTAATCTACATATAATATGCCGTATTAAAACAGATACTTTTCATTATATTTTGAATGTGAAAATTTATTACATAAATTAAATACGAGCAACTCCACTTTTAATTGCAGCTTCTTTAACAGCCTCTGCAACTAAAGATTGAACCTTTAAATCAAATGCCTTTGGGATTATGCATTCAGGATTTAAATCTTCATCAGAAACAGCATTTGCAATTGCATAAGCTGCAGCTACTTTCATTTCTTCGTTAATTTCTGTAGCTCGTACATCTAATGCACCTCTAAATACTCCAGGGAATGCTAATACATTGTTTATTTGGTTTGGATAATCTGAACGACCAGTTCCCATTACTGCAATCCCAGCTTCTTTTGCATCTTCAGGGAATATTTCTGGAGTCGGATTTGCCATAGCAAAGATTATTCCATCTTTATTCATTGTTTTAACCATTTCCTTTGAAACTATATTTGGAGCAGAAACTCCTATAAATACATCTGCAAATTTAATAGCATCTTTAAGCATACCAGTTTCATTATTTGGATTAGTTATATTAGCTAATTCTTGCATGTAGATATTATGACTTAAATCTTTATCTCTACTTATTACACCATCTATGTCACACATCACTATGTTTTTAACACCAGAAGAAAGCAATAACTTACATATAGCAGTTCCGGCAGAACCAGATCCGTTTATAACTACTTTTATATTTTCTAATTTTTTGTTTACTATTTTTAAAGCATTTAATAGACCTGATAAAACAACAATAGCAGTTCCGTGTTGATCATCATGGAATACTGGAATATCTAATTTTTCCTTTAATCTTTTTTCAACTTCAAAGCATCTAGGTGCTGAAATATCCTCTAAGTTTATTCCACCAAAAGAAGGGGCAATGTTTATAATTGTAGCAACAAGTTCATCTACATTTTTAGTATCAAGAACTATTGGAAATGCATCTACATTACCAAATTCTTTAAACAATACACTTTTACCTTCCATAACAGGCAAAGCTGCAAGAGGTCCAATATCTCCAAGTCCTAAAACTGCAGTACCATCAGAAACAACAGCAACTGTGTTCCATTTACGAGTATATATGTAAGCTTTTGTAGGATCTTTATGTATCTCGCGACAAGGTTCTGCAACTCCAGGTGTATATGCAAGACTTAGATCCCTAGCGTTATTTACTTCACAAGTTGGCTTGATTTCATATTTACCTCTTTTTTCTTCATGGAATTTTAAAGATTCTTCATAAATATTCATAAAAACACTCCTTAATAGTTTAAATATAATTAATTCTTATAAAAATCAGTACTAAATACAATGATATAGTACAATTATACGAATTATTTATGAAAAAAGCAAAAAAATATTCGATATATGGTTGACCAAGAAAGTGTACTTTGCTAATATTTAAAAGGAGAGATTAAATATAATTAATAAAACTCCAAATAATGGTTAAAATTAAGGTTAATAAGATTATTTATTTAAGGGAGGCAATATAAATGTCAGCATTTATTGTTTTAGGAGCTCAATGGGGCGATGAAGGAAAAGGAAAGATGACAGATTACTTAGCAGAAGAGGCTAATGTAGTTGTTAGATTCCAAGGTGGAAACAATGCTGGTCACACTGTAGTGGTTGGCGATAATGAATACAAACTTCACTTAATACCATCAGGAATTTTATATGAAGATAAATTAAATGTAATAGGAAATGGAGTAGTTGTAGATCCAAAAGCGTTATTTGAAGAAATAGATTACTTAGAAGGTGTTGGAGTTAAAGTTACACCTGAAAAGTTAATAATAAGTGATAGAGCTCAACTTATCATGCCATACCATAAAACATTAGATATATTAAAGGAAAAAGCTAGAGGAAAGAATGATATAGGTACTACAGGTAAAGGAATAGGACCTTGCTATACAGATAAATTTGAAAGATGTGGAATCAGAGTTTGTGATTTAATGCATGAAGATGTTTTCGTTGAGAAATTAAAAGAAAATATTGAAATGAAAAATCTTTATATTACAAAAGTGTTAGACGGAGAAGCATTAAACTTTGATGAGATATTAAAAGAGTACTTAGAATTTGCTAAGAAGTTAAGACCATTTGTTCAAGATACATCTGTTAGAGTATATAATGATATTAAAGCAGATAAAACGGTTTTATTTGAAGGTGCTCAAGGAATGTTACTAGATATTGATTATGGAACATATCCATATGTAACGTCATCAAATACAACAGCAGGTGGAGTATGTAGTGGTATTGGTATAGGACCTAACATGGTTACTAATGCTGTAGGTATAACAAAAGCTTATACTACAAGAGTTGGTAAGGGACCATTCCCAACGGAATTACTTGATGAAACTGGAGATTGGATCAGAGAAAAGGGTCATGAATATGGTGTAACTACAGGAAGATCAAGAAGATGTGGATGGTTAGACTTAGTTATAGTTAAAACAGCAGCTAGAGTAAGCGGACTAACTTCATTAGCTGTTACTAAAATAGATACATTAGCAGGACTTGAAAAAATCATGGTATGCGTTGGATATAAGTTTAATGATACAGTTATAGATTATTTCCCAGCAAGTTTGGAAGACTTAGCTAAATGTGAACCAATATATGAAGAATTCGATGGTTGGGATGATAGTGTAGCTGATGTTAGAAGTTATGATGAATTACCTAGTAATGTTAAAAAGTATTTAGCTAGAATATCAGAATTTACAGATACTAAGATTTCAATAGTTGGAGTTGGGCCTAAGAGAGATCAAACTATGAGAGTAGGTAGTTTATAGTAAAGAATTATGCTCAAATTTATAGTCAAGCATTATACTCGGGTATTGACTTTCAATTTAATATAAAATATAATTGTAATGTAGACAATAATTATACAAAGTTATATTAAAAGAAGGTGAAAGTATGATAACTAAGGATATGACAATTGGTGAAGTAGTTAATGGAAATTCATCTAAAGCTGAAGTTCTAATGAACTTTGGAATGGGATGTGTTGGATGTCCATCAGCTCAAGCTGAAACTATAGCAGAAGCTGCAACAGTTCATGGATTAAAATTAGACGATTTATTAGAAGCATTAAATAGATAATATGATAATTTACAAGAGGATTTTCTTATTAGAGAATCCTCTTTTTAATTTTTCAAAATTATCTATTAAATTTAAAAAACTTGAAGTGCCTTACGAAAAATGATAGGGATATTTTTCTATAAAGGATACATTAGATAATATATTTAATTAAACTATTATGTTAATATTATTATATAAGATATATTTTGAAGTTTATTTGAATCAGTAATAGACAAATATGAGATAAGAGAAGAGGGTAGAGATGGGTAAGAGTTTTACAAAGAAATATGAAATACATTATTATGAAGTAAATTCCAAATTGAGATGTAAATTGTCAGCAATAATTAATTTTATTTGTGATATAGGTACTCAACAATCAGAATATTTTGGTGGTGGAATTGAGTATTGTACAAAAAATAATTGTGCTTGGGTATTTTATAAGTATGATATAAAGATGTACAGATATCCAGTTTTTGGAGAAACTATAAGTATTACTACACAACCTGTAGGTTTTAAAAAGTTTTATGGATTAAGAAAATACATGATTAAGGATGAAAATGACAATCTTATTGGAGAGGCATTAGCATTATTCTTCTTAATTAACATTGAAAAGAGAAGACCTATGAGAATACAAGAGGAACAATATGATATTTATGGTGTAGATGGTGACGTTGATTATGATATAAGTATGGATAAAATAGAGAAAAATGATGAAGAGCAATATAATATACAATTTAATATTAGATACAGTGATATTGATTCAAATAATCATGTTAATAATGTTAAATATGTTGAGTGGGCAATAGAAGCTGTTCCTATTGAAGTAGTCAATAATTATAATTTAAAAAGAATTAAAGTAACTTTTGAAAAAGAAACAATATATGGTGATAAAGTATCAGTATCTGCAACGGTAAAAGAAATTGAAGAGGATAATTTAAAATCATATCATACTATAAGAAATAGTGAAGGAACCGAATTAACGTTATTAGAGGCAGATTGGGAAAAAATAAAAGATTGATGTTAAAAAAAGAGTTATAACAAAACCATGGAGTTTAATCATGTTTTGGTATAACTCTTTTTCATTGTATAGTTAAAATGGAATATTTAACTATTAGCTATAGATTTGGCTACTAAATAACCAGAACTCCATGCCCATTGAAGATTAAATCCACCACAATCACCATGAATGTCTAGTATCTCGCCACAGAAGTAAAGATCCTTAACTAATTTAGATTCTAAGGTTAAATTATCTACTTCACAGGTATTTATTCCTCCTACAGTAACTTGGGCATTAGGAAAGCCATTAGTACCTGTACAGTTGAAATCCCATTGTTCTAATTTATTAATTAATTTATTGATATATTTCCATTCAATACTGCTACAAGGTAAGTGAATATCATTTATTCCAACATCTTTGAGTAGTGTAGAAATTAATTTTTTATTTATTACTCCAATTAGTGCAGATGATATTTCTCTATAATTAAATATGGAGAAATGTGTAGCAAAAAAATCTTCGACATATTCTTTGCTTTCATATGGAAACATATCAATTCTTATAGTCACTTTTGAGCCCTTACTGAGAGCCTTAGAGGCACAAGAGGATAATTGAAGTATAGGTGGCCCTGAGATGCCATAATCAGTGAATAAAACTTCACCGATATCTGTTCGTATGATCTCATCATTAACTAATACAGATACAGAGCCATCAAATTTAATTCCAGATAAAGCTTTTAAATAAGGATAATCTAATTTTAATTGAACAATACCAGGTTGTGGTTCTATAATACTGTGCCCTAAGGATTTACTTAGTTTATAGCCAGAACCATCAGAACCAGTTTTATTAGCAGATTTTCCACCACAACTTAAAATAACCTTGTTACAAGAAAAGTTTTCACAATCTTCATTATTGGTATACAAAGTGAAAGTTTTCTTTTTGCTTATAGAATTAATTTTACAATTCGCATATAAAGGTATGTTTCTATCCTCTAATGCCATTCTAAATATATCTATTACAGAAGAGGCTTGAAGAGATTTTGGATACATCTTACCGTTTTCTAATTCTGTTAAAGGCAAGCCAAGAGATAAAAACATACTTCTAGTATCTTCTATTGTAAATTTATTTAAAGCTTCTTGAAAAAAATTATCATTTTCGCTGTGGAAGTTATTATATGGAAAGGAAATATTATTATTAGTAATATTACATCTGCCATTTCCAGTTACAAGAATTTTTTTACCAATCCTGTCATTTCCCTCAATAATAGCTACATCTATGCCAAAATCTTTAGCTACTATTGCAGCCATCAAACCAGACGCACCACCACCGATAATTATTAAATCGTGATAAATCATATTTATCAATCACTCCTTGTTTATGTAATAAGGCATATGAAATAGAATAACGAGTTAATAGACTAAAATGCTAAGTTGTTATTTTTTATATGCTAAATAAAGTTTATCACAGTAATATTCATGTTAAAAGAAAGGAATACTAAAATGAGGTGATTTTTAAATGGAAGCAAAAGTAATTAATAATAAGTTAGATGATTTTGGAGGCATTTTTAAAGTCAGAAGAATGAATTTTGATAACATAATTGTTAATTATCCAACTGGTAGTGGGATAAAAAGTTTTTCTTTTGAAGATATAGAATGTGTAAGTCAAAATAACATAGATGAATTTTTAATTAAACATAAAAATTTTTTAAAGATTAAATTAAAAAGAGGAATATCAGTAACTTTTTATAATGCATTATATGAATCATTAAAAATTGAAATTGAAGAGGAAATAGAAAATTTAGATGTATTAAGAGATAAATATAAAATAAACAAGAGGGGAATTTGGGATAAAGAAATATTGCTAATTATAAATAATAAGTTTCCATTAGAGGTTATGGCATCAGGACAAAACTTCAAAAGAAACGGATATAATATAATTATTAATAAAATAGAAAGAGATAATTTTATGGAAATATGTGATGCAGAAATTAAAAATATAAACAGTGAAATAGAACTGAAAAAAGGCATTTTATCAAGTTTTAGAGAGGCTATAGAACAATTTAAACATTCTAATAAAATATCTAAATAAATGTATATATAATTAAATTAAATAAGGTGAAAATAAAAAAAATGAAAAAAGGTGTTGACAGGCAATCTAAATTTAGGTATTATAGTCTATGTGGTCAGCAGCTTGAAGAATACAAGGACAATAAATAATACATTTAAGCGAAAGACAACATAGTATGGCTCCTTGGTCAAGAGGTTAAGACACCACCCTTTCACGGTAGTAACAGGGGTTCAATTCCCCTAGGAGTCACCATTTTATTTCATCTTATGGGCGCATAGCTCAGCTGGGAGAGCACCTGCCTTACAAGCAGGGGGTCACAGGTTCGAGCCCTGTTGTGCCCACCATGAGATGGCCTAGTAGCTCAGTTGGTTAGAGTGCCGGCCTGTCACGCCGGAGGTCGAGGGTTCGAGTCCCTTCTGGGTCGCCATTAAAATATTGCTGGCATGGCTCAACGGTAGAGCAGCTGACTTGTAATCAGCAGGTTGTAGGTTCGATTCCTATTGCCAGCTCCATTTTAAATAATATAAACAAACTTAATATGGCTCCTTGGTCAAGAGGTTAAGACACCACCCTTTCACGGTAGTAACAGGGGTTCAATTCCCCTAGGAGTCACCATTTTATTTCATCTTATGGGCGCATAGCTCAGCTGGGAGAGCACCTGCCTTACAAGCAGGGGGTCACAGGTTCGAGCCCTGTTGTGCCCACCATGAGATGGCCTAGTAGCTCAGTTGGTTAGAGTGCCGGCCTGTCACGCCGGAGGTCGAGGGTTCGAGTCCCTTCTGGGTCGCCATTAAAATATTGCTGGCATGGCTCAACGGTAGAGCAGCTGACTTGTAATCAGCAGGTTGTAGGTTCGATTCCTATTGCCAGCTCCATTTTAAATAATATAAACAAACTTAATATGGCTCCTTGGTCAAGAGGTTAAGACACCACCCTTTCACGGTAGTAACAGGGGTTCAATTCCCCTAGGAGTCACCATTTTATTTCATCTTATGGGCGCATAGCTCAGCTGGGAGAGCACCTGCCTTACAAGCAGGGGGTCACAGGTTCGAGCCCTGTTGTGCCCACCATGAGATGGCCTAGTAGCTCAGTTGGTTAGAGTGCCGGCCTGTCACGCCGGAGGTCGAGGGTTCGAGTCCCTTCTGGGTCGCCAAATCAGAACAAGTTCTAGTTTTATACTAGGGCTTGTTTTTTTATTGTATTTACTCTTTATAAGCTTATAAAGCTATCACTTACAACGTACTTAAAAGAGTCATTTTAATGGTACTAGGCGAAGATCTACTAAGTTATATCGTTCAGCGTGCAAAAGTACACCACTAACAAAGTCTTATAGGTGCAGCACGAATTTGGACAGTAAGAAGGCTTAGTAATTTTTCTTATGTTGGAGCTTGTATATGAATACAGATAACCATATCAGAAGTTGTACTTATGCTTGGTGATTATTGAATTTTACTTACCATAATTAGATGCTTATCCCAAACAGAGAAAATGGATACATATTTGTAGAATAGGCATTTAGAAACTTCCAGCGAAATTTTCTTAGTCCTATGGAACAAATATGTACCCATTTTAGGCCGGTATATATAATTATCTATTTTTTTCTAGATTCTTTTTAATTCTTATATCTTCTGAATAAAATTTACAAAGTTTAAATTCACCGATTAATCTAGATGCTATTCTTTCACTATATTGTTTTGTTATACCAGGTAATATTAAATTAGTGGAGATAAGCATTTTTTTATTGGTAAGAATTCTTTTATTAATTATATTAAATAATTCAGTTATAGAGAATTCATTAAGATGCTCAGCGCCTAAATCATCTATTATCAATAAATCACAGTCTAATAATAATGATTCTAAAGCCGAGTCATTATTAAATCTTATATCCCTTAAATTCTTAATTAATTCATCAGAAGTTTTGTATATAACCAAATAACCCTTATCTAATATAGCCTTAGATATACAATAAGATAAATAAGTTTTTCCGCTACCTGGATTGCCATAAAATAACAGATTGATATCTAACTTTGAGAAGTTTGGAATATAATCTTTCAATATATATTCTAAGTTATTTTCCATATTTTTTCGTGGAGAAAATTTTTCATCTCCAAGCTTATGATTTGAAAATAAATCTAAATCAAAGTTATTAAAGTTATTAGCTTTGATTGCATTTTCTAATTCTGAATTTTTATAATACAACTTAATTAATTTCTGCTTATAGCAGTTGCATTTAACATTACTTATAAAGCCTGTATCCTTACAATTATTGCAGTGATAGTGCAAATTCAGATATTCAGGGTCATATCCTCTTTCAACAAGCATTTCACATTTCTTAATTCTTAAATCTGTAATGTCTTCCTTGAAATTATTTAACGTTTTTTCGCCATTATTAGATTTAAGAACTGACACTGCCATTTGCAAAGATAATTTTTGTATCTTATTATCTAAATCAATAATTTGAGGATATTCTTTTGATATTTCAGTCTTTCTAAGTTTTAAAGCTCTAGCTTCATCTTCTCTAAGTTTATCATAGATTTTTAAAATTTCAGTTTGATATCCTTTAATCATCATTATCCCATCCTAAAAGTTTTTTTTCTAAGGAATCATAATCATATTCTCTTCCTTCAAAGTTGTTGAACTTAAGAGGAGCTTTTTCATTATTATTATAACTTTTTTGAAATTTAGAATTTTTAGTGTTCTTAGCATCTTTAAGAGCTATATCCTCTAATGTTTTAATATTATTTTTATTCCAATTAGTAAGTATACCATCAATGTACTTGAAATCTGCTCTATTTAATCTTTCAGAACATATATCACAGGCCTTTAAGATAACTTCATTTGGAAACTTATATATAAGAAGCCATTTCTCTATTAAGTCCTGTTGGGGTTTCATTATATCTGTATTATTTATACCTAAATAAGTTAATATTTTTCTTATATTAATCCATTTATCTTCAGCTTTTTTTATTAAATTTTGTGCTTGTTCTATGGTACTTATTTTTAAATCATGCCAAGACAAAGCCACTTTTTCAATATATCTTGAATCACTTTTACCTTTTGATATACAGTATTCCATTAAGATTAAAATCAACTCAGAAGAAAAACCAAATTCTCTTTGCCAATTTAAATAAATTGACATCTCATTTGGAGATAAAGGTCTAGCTAAAAGCATTTCAATATCTTTTAGCATATCTTTAGTAGTAGTGCTATCTAAAGCTTCTAATAAGTCCACTTGTTTAGTAGATTTAGCTGGTTCTTGAATTAAATCTATAAATTCTACGTTATAATTCCCCATTTTATCTATTTGAGTGAATTTTATAACTTCTTGGTCATTCCAATAATTTAGTGCATTCATAATGTCAGATTCTAATAAATTAAGTGAGGAAGCGAGTATTGATGAGCTAACTCCGAATTCACCAGAAATATCATGTTTTAACATCAATAAATAAATCTTTATAAATTCACCTCTAGCTTGTGGCATGTATTTCTCTATAAATATATTATTAACAGGAGTGAACCCTAGGGATTTACTCTTCAACATAAATGTGCTCATTTTGCTTACTACCTACCTTTCAATGTATTTTGATATGTTTATTGTTAAATAAGTGTGTACTACTAGTGTATATAAGTAATTATAGCATATTATAAGTAGAATAAAGTAAAATATTAAGGTGTTGTAATAATTAACCATCTAAAGATGTTTAATCAACACAAGAGTTAAGATTAATATAAAAATACAGAACTATATCAATCTTAAAAATAGTTCTGTAGATTATTAGTAATTATAAATTTAATTACTAATGCATAAGATCATTTGAATATATGATTCCTAATAATTAAGGAATAAGTTTATTAATATTGAGAGTGCCTTTACCTTGAACTGTTCTAGATATATCTAAAACAGGCTCACATACAACATTTAGTAATGAACTCATATCTTTAAAGGTCATAGATGGATTTTTTTCACAAAGCAAAGCACATAATCCACTAATATAGGCAGCAGCAATTGATGAACCAGTAAAAGTTTTATATGGTGCATCAAGTTTATTTGGATAAAGCTTAATACCATTTTTTTGAGAAATATAGTTACTATCAGAATTTAATGAAATAACATTAACACATGCAGCAGATAGATCTGGTTTCGATAATTTCCCATAGGGTCCACTAGAGGAATATAGATAAGGTTTTATTACTGATGATACGGTATCTAATCCTGCTACAGTAATACAACTTGGAAGAGTAGCAATTCCCATAATGGATGACGAATTATTTAAGTTGCTTCCACTAGGTACTATCGGAATTAAACCTTTAGATATAGCATAATTAAAAACTGAATGAAAGCAAGAAATAATAAATGTGCTATGAGTTAAAAGTTCAAATGGCAAGCATAATATTTTTATATTTTTTTCTTTAGATATATTAGAAAGACTTTCTATGGAATATAGTATGTCAGAAGCAAAGCCTTTACCAAGCTTATCAAATGCTTTATAACAAAATAAATTACTTTTACTGCATATTCCTTTGTACATATTATTTGATGACAAACCACTACTACATAAGATTCCTGCCATGGAAGTGCCATGTCCATTATCATCATAAGGATACTGATAATTATTAATTAAATCTTCGAATAATTCTATTCTATTGATAGGAGAAGTTAAATCTGGATGAGGAAATACTCCACTATCTATAAGACCTATGCCAATTCCTGCTCCAGATAAACTATGTGTCTCAGAAAAACGAATTTTATTAGCAGTAGTAACACTCATGCCACATAAAAATAAATATTCATCTAAATAGATTTTTTCTATTTCAGGATACTCTAAAAGTCTATCTATACTGCGAGAATTGAGTTCTGCACTTATAAGATTAGCAGATTCTATAATATGATGAACGGTACCTTTATATGAATTAATTTTTTTCACAACTGAAGATTGAAAATCTTTATATTGTATAAGTACTCTATAATTTTTATAAGCATTATTTGAAATATAGTACTTTAAATTACAATCTAATTTCTTTTTATATGAAAACATAAATTTCTCCAAAATATTATTACTTCAATATATTATATGAAAAATAAATTTATTGTTAATAGAAATAAAATAAAAATAGAGATTAGAAAGTAAAAGTCTCTCCTATATCGATGATTTTTATTGCATCATCATTTAACATTAATAATGTTTCTTCAGTCTCTTCAAAATTCTCTAATGAAATTTGGAATGTTTTATAATGAATAGGGATCATTACGGGACAATTCATCATTTTAAACATCTCATAGCTTTGTTCTGGAGTACAGTGCATATATGAAAACCTATCAGGCTTATAACATCCCACAGGCATCAATGCTACATCACAATTAATATCTTTGAAATTATTTGTAAGAGCAGTATCACCAGCAAAGAATACACTTTTACTTTCTCTCTCAATCAAATATGAAATACTTTCATTATCATTACCAATATAAAAACGTCTACCATCATGATCAGCTTCATATGCAGTAATTTTTACAAAATCATCCTCATACACGTCTCCAGGATGTAATAAAATTACACTTTTGAAGCCTAATAACTTAGCAAGTCGAAAATAGCCTTTTGGAACAATTATAATTGCATCTTTGTTTAATTTTCTAAGTGATGAAAAGTTCAAATGATCCATATGACCATGAGATAAGAGTATATAATCTACTGTTAAATTATTTATATATGTTGGTTTTTTTACGGTTCTTTTAAAATAGCCTAATAAACTAGAAAATACAGGATCTGTTATAATGAGTTTATCAGATAAGTTAATAACTGTAGTAGCATGACCAAACCAATTAATAGAGTTTTCTGTAATTTCTTCAGATTTTACCGGTTCGCTTTTTTTAAAATATTGTTTTATATTGTTGGATGTTAAATGGAATAAAAAATTAATATTAGAAAAAAGTTTCAAAATTTAGCCTTCCTTTCTTAGTGATTCCATTTAAATATTATAATACCTACAATCATAATGGCAATGCCTAAAAAGTGATTTAATGAAAATTTAATCTTTTCACTATCAAATAATCCAAAGAAATCAATAAGTGCAGCAGCAAGTAATTGAGATATTAATATAATACCAATTCCTAAGGTAGGGCCCATAGAACTAACACTTTTCATTACAGTAAAGGTTATTATAACACCTAAAATTCCACCTAATAAATAGATTTTATTAGCTTCTTTTAAATGTGTATAGCTTCCATCGGAAAAAAAGAAAAAGACTATAAGGCTTACAATAAGAGCAATGAGTTGAACTAATAATGTAGTTTCCCATACGCCTATCTTTTCGCCTAGTCTTGTATTAAATACGCCTTGAACGCTCATAGCTATTCCTGAAATTATTGCACAAATTATTCCAAACATAATATCACCTCAAGGATAGTATTTCCTTAAGGCCATTTACTATGCCTTATATAGAATAAAAATATTATTATTTAAGATTATATTATGTTTAATATCAAA
This sequence comes from Clostridium gelidum, assembly GCF_019977655.1. NCBI lineage: Bacteria > Bacillati > Bacillota > Clostridia > Eubacteriales > Clostridiaceae > Clostridium > Clostridium gelidum. The sequence goes on along the minus strand of NZ_AP024849.1, from coordinate 5,981,883 downwards.
CACTGTTATATGTTACTTTTAAAAATTAAATTACTCCTAAATTATCTAGATTTTTAATAAATTGACTTTGTATTTGAGATTCTGAAAATCCGAGTGTTAATCCTAAACTTAGTAGGTCTTCAAATAAAGTTAAGTAGTGGTCCATAGAAGGAGAAACGATTAAATCGTTAATATCAATATATAAATTTAAGAATTGATCACTTAAACAATAATCATTAGGATTTATAGATACTCCTATTAGATCTGTATATTTATTATCAATTCCAAGTGTTAAAGTTTGAGAAATACAAGTTATATATTTATTGAATATTGCAGTTAAATTTACATGTTTAATATTTGGAGTTAAATAATTAAAACAAAGAGTTTCGCTAGCTAAATTACCAAGTGTTATTTGAAACTCTAAGTTTTTGCGAACTTGTAATTTATGTAGATCTAATTCCTCATTTATTGATAAAGTATCATTATAATTCTTTTGTTCTTTAAATAGTGGCTGAATATTCATAGTGAATCCTCCTACATTTTTAGTAACTAATCTTATTTTACAAAATCTTTAAAATAAATGAAAGCAACGAAAACGAATACAAAAAAATATTTTTATATATTTGCACAAAATTCAAAATATTAAGCCATTATTTCTTATTTAATGTAATTTATATAACAATTAGTTTAAGTTATAAAGATATAAAATAATAAGACTGTCTTAAAACTTTCATTTCAAGACAGTCATTAATATGGCCAACATTTCAAAAGGTAGCCGAAATTTATTTCAATTTTTACTAAAAACTAAGTTTATATATATTTCTGTAAAGATATAGTAATATATTATCAAAAGGATCTCAATGTATATGATTTTAATGGAACGTTTTTCCTTATAAGAGGAAGCTTCCATATTTCAATGCTTTTAATTTTTAATTTAGCAACATTATCTTTATTATAGATTTCAGGAAAGTTTAATTTCACATCTTGTTTTTTATAATCTTTAGGAATATAACCTAGATTAGCAAGGGAAACAAAGCTATCGTCAAAAGTGCTAACACTAAATCCATTAAGCTCTAAGGTATCTAAAAGACAACGAGAAAGTCTTTTTATGTATCCTTTGTTATCTACTTTTAAATTTACACTTTTAGTAGGTTCAAATAGATACACTAAATCACTAGCATCAATTCTAAAACTTTTATATGAAGCTATAATTTTATCAACAACTGGATATAATTTATCTAAATTAGGATTTTCTATAGCTGTTAACATAATAAAAGGTGCTGGTGAATTTCTGTTTGCTCTAAATTTTTTAGACATATTTCTTTGTATCGGTGATATTACTTGATAGGCTTCCTCATCAAATAATGCAACTATATAGTACTTCATGATAAACCTCACAATCTCAATTATTGAATTACTGAAAGTTTTAGTAAATTATAACACAATAAATAAAATAAAAGAATAGAATAATAATCAAATACTAAATATATAAATAGTAATTATGTAACTTAAGATAAATTTTAACATGCAAAACTATTTACATTTGGATATAAATAGAAAATTAAGGAATCAAATTACAATTAATCCAATTAAAAGTGGCATTAATTGTAATATATAATGAAAAAAGTAGTGATAGACTGAAAAAATGTATTTAAATAAATTTTGTTTATGATATAATAATTAAAGTAGATTTTAATAATAAAATAGGTTAATAATGCAAATTACTATAAATTAATTATAAATAGATATATTTTAGATAGATAGGGTGAATTCAATGGAAAGATTAGTTATAAACGGAGGAAACTTGCTAAAAGGCAGCGTTGATATCAACGGAGCTAAGAATGCAGCAGTAGCAATATTACCAGCAGCAATAATGGCAAGTGATGGAAAATGCATAATTGATAATATACCAGATATTGAAGATGTACACTGCTTAGAAAGAATACTTAAAAGCTTAGGTTGTAAGATTGTTAAAATAGATAATAATACTTTAGAGATAGATAGTACAGGTGTTGATAATTTTGATGCATGTATAGATGACGTTAGAAGAATGAGGGCTTCATATTACTTTATAGGAGCTTTATTATCACGATTTAAAAAAGCGAGAGTAGTTCTTCCAGGTGGATGTCCAATAGGGGTAAGACCTATTGATCAACATATAAAGGGTTTTGAAGCTTTAGGTGCAGAAGTAAGTATAGAACATGGTGCAGTTAATGTTAAAGCGGATAGATTAATAGGTGCTAATATATTTTTTGATGTAGTTTCAGTAGGTGCAACAATAAATGTAATGATAGCAGCAACACTTGCAGAAGGGATTACATCTCTAGAAAATGTTGCTAAAGAGCCTCATGTTGTTGATGTAGCAAACTTTTTAAATACAATGGGTGCTGACATAAAGGGTGCAGGTACTGATATAATAAGAATTAAGGGCGTAGAAAGCTTAAAAGGCTGTTCATATAGCGTAATACCAGATCAAATTGAAGCTGGTACATTTATGATAGCAGCAGCCGCTACAGGTGGAGATGTTTATATAAAAAATGTTATACCAAAACATTTAGAATCAATTACTGCTAAGCTTACAGAAATGGGAGCTGTAATTGAAGAGGGCGACGATTGCATTAGAGTAACTGTAAACAAACCACTAAAGGGAGTTAACATTAAAACAACTCCATATCCAGGGTTTCCTACAGATATTCAACAACCAATGTCAACATTATTAAGTATTGTCCCAGGAAGAAGTTTAATTACTGAATCTATTTGGGAAAATAGACATAAGCACATAGATGAATTAAAGAAAATGGGTGCGAATATAAAAGTTGAAGGTAGAGTTGCAATTATAGATGGTTCACAAAAGCTAACAGGTGCTAGAGTAAAGGCAACAGATCTAAGAGCTGGTGCGGCTATGGTTATAGCGGGACTCGTTGCAGAAGGTGAAACAGAAATAACTAGTATAGAGCACATAGATAGAGGATATCCTCACATAGAAAATAAATTTAAAGCTCTAGGTGCAGATATTAAAAGAATATATGTTGAAGAGTAATATAAAGGTTCACTTATACCCACAAGGGGCACAATGTAACCGCAAGGGGCACTACGTCCAGGAGCGTGCAGCCGTTATCTCCAACTTTAAGAAGATGGAGTGTTACGGATGCTAGCTATCGGACAAATCTCATAAGGGGGAGGAATTACAGTGATATTTTGTTCTTTATATAGTGGCAGTAGTGGCAATAGCATGTTTATTGCCTCAGATAAAGCTAAGATATTGATTGATGCAGGACTCCCAGGTAAAAAAATTGATATGGCATTGCAAGAAATTAATCAAGAGCCAAAAGATTTGAATGGGATTTTTATAACTCATGAGCATAGTGATCATATTAAGGGAATAGGTGTATTATCTAGAAAATATGATATTCCTATATATGCAAATGCTGATACTTGGTCTGCTATGGAAAATTCAATTGGAAAGATAAAAGAACACAATGTAAAAGTAATTGATAAACGATCAATTACAGAAATACATGATATGAATATTAAAGCTTTCAATATTCCACATGATGCTGTAGCACCAATGGGATATACAGTGAGTGCTGGGAAAAAAAGCATAAGTGTAGCAACAGATTTTGGTACTTTTACTAGGGAGATTTATGATAACATAAAAGATTCAGAAGTCATACTTCTTGAAAGTAACCATGATGTTAATATGCTTAAATTTGGACCATATCCATATTCGTTAAAAAGAAGAATACTTAGCGAGATAGGTCATTTGTCTAATGATGATTGCGGAATTGCTATTGTTGAACTATATAAATGTTCAGCAAATAAGAAGATTATTTTAGGACATTTAAGTAATACAAATAATCAACCTGATTTAGCATATCAAACTGTTTTGAATGTATTAAATGAAAACGGAATTAAGCAAAATCAAGACATAATATTAACTATGGCAAATAGGCATAATCCTAGTAGCTATATAGAAATTTAATTTATTTACGATTATAATATATAAATATTATATATAAGGCATAATGCCTAAAAATGCAGATTTAAGGGAGGACTTAAAAAATGAGTTTATATACACAATGGACTGAAATGGTTGTTGACTATGTTAAAAATAAAGGTGAAGAGGCTTTTTGGGTAGAATATAGTAAATTAGAAAAGGGAATCTACAAGGAGTTATTAGCTAATCATAAAGAAGTTAAAAAGACTACTATTAACGAGTTAGCTAAAGAACATAATTCTACAGTAGAATTTACTATGGGATTTATGGATGGAATTAATGACAGTTTAAAGAATCAATATGATCTTGAAGCTGTTGATGGTGATACAGAATTAGTATTTGATATAAATTTAGAAACTTTATACTTTAATATGTTAGATGCTAAAGCTGAATATTTATATAAATTACCACAATGGGAAGGAATATTCTCAGAAGAAAAGAGAAATGAAATACAAAAACAATTTAGAGAATCTAAAATTGTAAGAAATTTCGATAAAGTAGGAAGAAATGATGTATGTCCATGTGGAAGTGGCAAGAAATATAAAAAGTGTTGTGGAAGAGACAAATAATAATTGAATTTCTTAATTTAATTATTATAAAAGTTAGATTTTACTACATATGAAATAGATACTGGTAAAGTTATAAAAGTCCTATTTTTTAGATGGGGCTTTTTTCTTTTTGCTAATTTTATGAAAAATAACAATTCACAAATGTAAATAAAGTTGGTATAATTAAGTTATTATAGTAATATCTATATTTAATTAAGTTTATACATTAAATATATTTATTAAATTAATTCACATTAAAATTTTGACAATATAATAAATGGCGCTATGGTAGCACTAATAATAGATTTTTTTAAGAAATCTTTATTGGTGCTTTTATTTTTTTATAAAATCAGAATTAAAACTAAGGTAATAATATTTTGAGGAGGGATTAAATATGAGTTTGAAAATTAAATATTTACTTAATAGGAATTTAAGAGAACATTCAGAAAAGGTTTTTGAGGGAATATCTAATGGAAGGAAAAAGGCATTAGATAACTGGTTCAATGATAAATGGGCTCAATTAGATAATATTAAAAATTCACTTGTGGCATTAGAGGATGATAATGAGATAGTATATGATTATTTAGTGGAAAATGTAAATAAATATGAAGACTTTTGCGAAATATTTATTTTAGATGAAAATGGAGTAGTATCAGTTTCTTCATGCAAAAAGCATATAGGATTAAATATGAGTGATTTGCCTAATTTAAAAGCTGGATTAGAAGGTAGATCATTAATGTATGGTCCATATATAGATAAGAGAACGTTAGATACGGATATAAATAATAAGAATTTTGCTGATGATGTTACATTGATGTTTTCTAGCAGATGTAAAAACCACAGTGGCCAAATTAGAATATTGTGCTGTAGAACATTAAATGATGATATGAGTAATGTAATTCAAGATGAGGACACGCATATATATAAAGATTCTGGAGATAACTATTTATTTATGGTAAAGTCAAACAGAGGAATCAAGCAAGGAACAGCAATATCAAGAAGTAGATTTGAAGATAATACTTTTACCTTAGGTGATAATCTTAAGGATGGTATTAAAACTAGAAGCTGGGGAGTCGTACAAATTAAAGAGCACACTGAATTTGAAATAATATTCACTGACCCAGCAACTAATCAATTACATCCAGGTGTAGCAAACACTATTAAAAATGAACAAAATCTAGATTGCTGGCCTGGATATCCAGATTATAGACACATTATGGTTGGTGGTAAGGGAACATTAATAACCCCTCCTAATTGTGATGAAGTTTGGGGTATGATGTGTGAAGGTGATATAGATGAAATATATAATTTTCAAAGCATTAATTTAAAAATGCCAATGGCTATATCAATTATGTCAGCAATATTAATATCAATAAATTTGGTAACAACAAAAATTGCACCGGATATGAGTATCTTCACATCATTAGGAATGTGGTTTATATTGTCAATATTTACTTTGGTGATTTCCAAGAAGATGGTTTCATCACCTCTAAGTAAAACGATAAATATATTACAAGACATTGCTGAAGGGGAAGGGAATTTAACCAAAAGAGTAAAGAAAATATCATCTGATGAAATAGGAGAATTATCAAGATGGTTCAATAAATTTATAAACAATCAAATGAGTATGTTATATAGAGTGAAAAAGTCAGCAAAAACTACAAAGAAATCAGTAAGTATAGTTTCAAAAATAACAAGTGATGTTAAAAAAGGAATGGGAGTAATTGAAAATACAGTTGTAAGTTTACTGGAAAACTCTAAAGAGCAAAATTTAGTATTTCAAGATACAAAAAATAAGTTCTCAGAAATTACAGCATCAATTCAGGAAATGGACAGTCTTATTATAGAAGTTTCAGGAATAATTGAAGGTACTAATGAGAATTCATCAATAGCACAAAATGCATCAAACGAAGTTTTAACAAATATGCAGGAGTTAGAAAGTACAATTAGCAGAACAGTTGAGTCAATTAGTACATTGCAAGGATATTCAAATGAAATAAGTGAGGTTGTTAATGTAATAAGCAATATAAGTAAACAAACTCAACTTTTAGCACTTAATGCATCAATTGAAGCTGCAAGAGCTGGTGAAAGTGGAAGAGGATTCACTGTTGTTGCAGAGGAAATATCCAAACTAGCATTAGAAACTGGAGAGGCAACGAAATCAATAAGTAATGTTATTAAGCAAGTTCAAGAACAAACACAAGCTACCTTTGAATATGCAGGAGAGATAAATACTAAAGTAAGTACATCAACAGGAAGTGTAAAAAGTTCCATGCAATCATTTGAACAAGTCAATGACGATGTGAATATAATTGCTAGTGCTATGCAATCTATTGCAAAAATAACTTCAACACAAAGTGAAAATGTTGGAGATGTAATGAATAATGTAAGCACTATGGCGGATCGTATAGAACAATCTACTGAAAATAACTCAAATAAGAGTGAAGAATCATTAACAATGGTTAAAAAGATACTATCAGAGATAAGACAATTAAAACAAGCTACTGAAGTTCTAGAATATTCGTCAGATAATCTAAATGAAATGGTTGGATCATTTAAATTAAAATAGAATATCCTCCGAAATTAGATATATATTTGTTCCATAGGACTATGAAAATTTCGCTGAAAGCCACTAAATGGCAGGTTGCACCCATTACAGTTTGCTCCAAATGTAAAATTTGGACAAACTATAATGGAACAACCTGCCATTAAGTGGTTTCAACAGCTTATTTTCAATGCCTATTGCACAAAAATATATCCAATTTCTTTGTTTTGATATACATATAAGTATAGTAAGTGTTAAATATAATACTAAGTATAAGCTTCAGATGTGGATATCTATATTTACAATATGTACTTATCCATAGAATGAGGAAGATATGTGGATAAGTTTGAGGTTTTAAATTATGTCTGTGGATTATATTTTTGATTCGAAGAATTATCTTATTATTTGTGCAAATAATAAAAATATATTATAATCTAATTTAGTTTATTTAAAATAGTAATCAAATAAGTTATAGATAAGTTATTTATAATGTACAAAGGGGATGAAATATGTGGATAATATAGATAAGGAAATACATAAAAAAAGATGGATAATATTACTTACGACTGTACTTTTAACATTTATGTCTACGCTTGATGGCAGTATAGTAAATGTTGCATTACCTGTCATGGCACAAAAACTTTCAGTAAGTATGGCATCTATTGAATGGGTAGTTACTAGTTATTTAATAGTTATTGTAGGAACCATTCTTATATTTGGAAGATTAGCTGATATTGTAGGGAAGACTACGGTTTTTAAATTAGGCATTATAATTTTTACAATTGGTTCTCTTACTTGTGGATTATCTAATTCGTTAATAATGTTAGTTTTTTCAAGAGGACTGCAAGCTATAGGTGCAGCTGGTACTATGTCAACAAGTCAAGGAATCATAACTCATGTATTCCCAAGTAATGAACGAGGGAGAGCATTAGGATTGAATGGTACATTTGTAGCTTTAGGAGCTATGATAGGGCCACCTATAGGAGGATTAATTGTATCAATTTTAAATTGGCAGTATATCTTTTTAATAAATGTACCTATAGGCATATTAGCTTTTATTCTTGCAATGAAAACACTACCTAAAAGCAGTAATAATAAAGGTGAGAACTTGGATATAAAAGGAGCAGTTTTATTTGGTGCAACAATGGTATTGTTGTTTGGATCATTAACTTTTGGTAAAGAAATTGGATTTGGTAATAAAATAATTATTATGAGTTTAATTGGTTCACTGATATTGTTTATATTATTTATAAGGGTTGAAAAAGGAATAAATCAGCCATTAATAAATTTGGAAATCTTCAAAAATTCATTATTTTCACTTAGCATATTTTGTTCATTTATTTCATTTGTAGCAATAAGTTGCTCAAATATAATACTGCCATTTTATTTGCAATATGTAATGAAATTAACTCCATCATTTACAGGACTATTAATGATGGTATCACCAATAATATTATCAGTTGCTGCACCGATTAGTGGATATATGTCAGATAGAGTAGGTTCAGAAGTGTTAACGTTCATAGGACTTATAGGAACTAGTTTAGGATTATTTTTAATATCCACTTTAAATCAGTATTCATATTTAGGTTTTCTGATTGTATTTATAGCTATAATGACTATAGGAAATGGAATGTTCCAATCACCTAATAATTCATTAGTTATGTCTACAGTAGATAAAGATAAGCTGGGAATTGCGGGAAGTATAAATGCTTTAGTAAGAAACTTAGGGATGGTTTTTGGAATATCATTATCTACAACACTTTTATATAGTCTTATGAGCAAAAAAATGGGATATCATGTTACAGGATATATAGAGGGACGAGATGATGTTTTTGTATATGGAATGCACTATGTTTATATTGCAGCAGGGATTATATGCGCCATTGGAGCAATACTTACGGCATATAGGTTATATGGAATTAAGGCACAATCAAAAAGAAGAGCAAAGTAAATACTTTTAAGTAGGAGAATAATAATGAATATTACTATAATTACAGTTGGAAAATTAAAAGAAAAATATTTAAAAGATGCAATAGATGAGTATTCTAAAAGATTAAGTAGATATTGCAAGTTAGACATAATAGAGCTGCCAGATGAAAAGACACCAGATAATGCTTCAGAAAAAGAAGAAGAAGCAATTAAAGAAAAAGAAGGTCAAGCAATATTAAATAAAATTAAAGATACTATGTTTGTAATAGCAATGGATTTAAGTGGTAAACAATTAACTTCACAAGAGTTTTCAGATTATGTACATAACTTAGGGGTAACAGGAAATTCTAATATAGTATTTATAATAGGCGGGAGTTTAGGAATTTCAAAAAGTGTTTTAGCTAGAGCAAATTATAAATTATGCTTCTCAAAAATGACATTTCCTCATCAACTTTTTAGAGTTATGCTGCTAGAGCAGATATATAGAGGGTTTAGGATAATGAAGGGTGAACCGTATCATAAGTAAATGAGAACTTCACTAAATATTATGCAATGTGTAATATTAATAGAATCTAAAAGATAAGATTAGGGTATTACATGATTGAAAGTGTTATGCTATACTATCAAAGTAAATGCGTTGTACCGATGGTCAGATCACTTGTCGTCGGTATAGGGTGTTTTTTTTGTTTAAATAAAACCAAGGAGGATATTATGGAAGAATGTATGCCTAGAAATGGAAAAGAAGGGCTGATTTACGGGGGTGTTATATGTGCATTGACTTGCATTTGCATGGCAACTATGAGTATTAGTATTCACATGGGTGGAGTGTCAAGAGAAGCTATAGTCACATCGTTAAAAGCATTTCCATTAGTTTTTATAATTGCAATGATACTTGAGCTGTTTATTGTGGGGAAGATAGCTGGTAAACTAGTGAATGTTTTTAGTTCACCGACAGATAGTTTTAATGCTCATATTCTGTTTAAAACATTTTTTACCGTTATTGGTATGTCAGTTATTATGACAATTGTGGGGGGGAGTTTTATCAAGTGGGTTCAGTATGGAAGTCATTAAAGAGTTGCCAATTTCCTGGCCACGCAATTTTTGTGTAGTTATATTTTTAGAATTGCTTATTGTACAACCTGTTGCAAGAAATGTGATGAGAATAATGCATGAAACCCAAGAAAAATGCAAACCGGCAATGAAGCTGATTTAGACTGTATGTTAAGTGAATAAAAACAAAAGGGTTTTGAACAATAAACAATCTTCTTTTATGGCGCAATAGTTAAAAGTATAATGATAAGGAGTAACTAAGAGGTACTTCTTATTTTAAATAAAAGAATTTGTTATATAAGTAAGAAAAGTGTTATCACTTGCCACGGATACGGTGAACTATATCTCAAATAAAGGATGAGAAGTAAAGTAAAAGAAAATATTAAAGTGTTTAAGATATATTAAAATCTTCTCTCACCAATTCAATAAATAACGAAATTGCAGGGCTAATCCACTTATTTTTGTGATAAGCATAGATTGCTGTGATTTTAGCATCTAGACTCGCTACCTGTAGTTCTTTTAACTTTCCATTATTAAGCTCTTCTTCTACTGTAAAACGAGGCAAAAACGAAATTCCTAGATTACTTGCAACACATTTTTTTATTGCTTCAATGCTTCCAAGTTCGATTGTGTTATTTAGTAATATATTTTTATCAAAAAAGTAACTTTCAAGTATTTTTCGATAAACGGATTCTACTTCATTAATGATAAGGCTTGTATTTATTTTTTGGTTTGGCTCCACAAAGTCTAATTTTTTTTGTTCAAATTGTGGTGAACATACTAAAGCTACATTAAAATCAGAAAGCTTAACAGCACATAAACTATCATTTTGACTTCTTACATCATACATTAAACCAAGGTCCACTGAACCACTTGCTAACATATTTTTTATGGCATAACAATTTAGTGAAATCATAGAAAGATTTACATTAGGAGCTTTTTCTTTAAATAAGCTTAAAACATTCTGTAATTTATAAGACATCAATGATTCTGCAACAGCAATTTTTAACTCTCCTGTAATCTTATCGCCAACTTTACCAATACTCTCAATTTTTTTCACTGTATTAAGTAATTCATTTGCATAAGGTATCATTTCTTTTCCTAGTGAAGTTAATACCATATTACGACCAATCTTTTCGAATAATTTTATTGAGAGTTCCTGCTCTAACTGCTGAATCTGTGAGGTAATAGTAGATTGTGTATACCCCAATCTTGCAGCAGCATTTGAAAAGTTACCTTCTTCAATAATACTTTTAAAGGTTTTAAAATGTCTAATATCCATTAATCTCACCTCAATCTCTATATTAATTATAATGATATATTGATAAAATCGAATTGTCAATTCGAATATATCAATTTTACAAATATATAATTCTCTGATAATATGAATTTATAGAGAAGCTACAAAATTAATTAAGTAAGCTATTGTAAATAGCTCTATATTAATAAAAATGAATAAATTTGTATATCTTAGCTCGTTAAAAAAATAACAATGTTACTTTTAATTAATAGGAGGAATAAAAAATGAGAGATGTAGTAATAGTAAGCGCAGTAAGAACTGCAATAGGAGCATATGGTAAAACTTTAAAAGATATACCAGCAGTTGAATTAGGTGCAATAGTAATAAAAGAGGCTGTTAGAAGGGCAAATATAAACCCTAATGAAATTAATGAAGTTATTTTTGGAAATGTACTCCAAGCAGGTTTAGGTCAAAATCCAGCACGACAAGCTGCTGTGAAAGCAGGATTGCCTGTAGAGATATCTGCATTTACAATTAATAAAGTTTGTGGCTCAGGACTTAGATCTATAAGTTTAGCAGCTCAAATTATAAAAGCTGGTGATGCGGATGCTATTGTAGTAGGTGGCATGGAAAATATGTCTAGCGCACCATTTTTACTAGATAATGCAAGATGGGGACAAAGAATGGGACATGGTGAACTAGTTGATGAAATGATAAAAGATGGTTTATGGGATGCTTTTAATGACTATCATATGGGAGTAACAGCAGAAAATGTGGCAGAAAAATGGAATATAACAAGAGACGAACAAGATGAATTCTCGCTACTATCACAACAAAAAGCAGAAATAGCAATTAAGAACGGAGAATTTAAAGATGAAATAGTTCCTGTAGTAATTAAAACAAAAAAAGGTGAAATAATATTTGACCAAGATGAATTCCCTAGGTTTGGTAATAATATAGAAGCATTAAAAAAGCTTAAGCCCATTTTTAAAGAAAATGGTACAGTGACAGCGGGAAATGCATCTGGACTAAACGATGGAGCAGCAGCTTTAGTAATAATGAGTGCAGATAAAGCTAAAGCTTTAGGAATAAAACCACTTGCTAAAATTACTTCTTATGGATCAGCTGGATTAGACCCAGCGATAATGGGATATGGTGCATTTTATGCAACAAAAGCGGCTTTAGATAAAATCAATTTAAAAGCAGAAGATTTAGACTTAATCGAAGCAAATGAAGCATATGCATCTCAAAGTATAGCAATAACTAAAGATTTAAATTTAGATATGAGTAAAGTTAATGTTAATGGTGGCGCTATAGCACTTGGACATCCTATAGGTGCATCTGGTGCACGTATTTTGGTAACGTTGCTACATGCTATGGAAAAAAGGGATGCGAAGAAAGGACTTGCGACGTTGTGCATTGGTGGAGGTCAAGGGACTGCCTTAATAGTTGAAAGAGAATAATTATAATCATCAATTTAGAAAGATGGGTGGAAAAATGGCTTTATTAGCAGAGCAAATAAAAAGTGTAGCGCTGGAAATGGGTTATGAAAAGTGTGGAATTATTAAGATCTCTCAGCTTGATGGATATGAGGAAAAACTCAATGAAAGAATTGATCGAATTCCAGAAGCCAAAGGTTTTTATCAAAGTATGTATCGTTTTACACATTTGCAAGATACTTATCCTTGGGCAAAATCAATTGTCATATGCGTAAGAAGATATGGGAAATATCATATTCCAGAACATTTGAATGGTATGATTGGGAAAAGTTATTTAGTTGACGTAAGAAAAGATGAGAATTCTAAAGAATTGCAAGATAGTTTGAAATTAGAGAAATATATGCAAGGATTGGGGATTAGAGCAGAAAATGAGAGGGGGTTTAGTCTTGCACCAGTACGATTTGCAGCTATGAAAGCTGGACTTGGAGTGATTCGAAAGAATAATTTCTTTTATACTGAAAATGGCTCATGGGTACATTTAGAATCATGGCTTATTGATAAAGAACTTGAGTCTATAGAGGTACCTAAAATAAAAGCTTGTCCTGAAAATTGTGGATTATGCATAAAAGCTTGCCCTTCAGCTTCTTTATCAGAACCATATACTATGAATCCTATAGCATGTGTATCTTGTGTAACTACATTTATGGGAAGAGATATGATTAACGAAAAATACAGAGAACAAATAGGAAATTGGGTTTATGGATGTGACGTCTGTCAAGATGTTTGCCCTATGAATAAAAACCGTTGGGAGGAAATAGAAGAGTTCCCTAATTTGCAAGAATTAAGTGAGCATATATCCTTAGAAAAAATTCTAAAAATGGATTATTCCTTTTTAGAAGAAGTGATGCAGCCTAAGTTTTGGTATATAGATAAATCAAGTGTTTGGAAATGGAAAGTTAATGCTATTAATGTAATGGTAAATAACTATAAGGAGCAATATAGAGAACATATAATGTATTCATGTAACGATAGTAATTCAAAGGTACGAGAAATGGCGGAGTGGGCAATTAAAAAATTGAACCTTCAATAATAATTTAAAAAAGTAGATTGTTTTTCATTTTAAAGCATTGTATGATTATTTCAGACATCGGGGTACTAAAAAATAGGAGAATAATCAATAGTGATAGATAAAGAATACTATAAAATGATTTTTAAAAGAAAATCATTCAGAAAATTTAACGATACCCTTAAGCTCTCTAATGATGAATTACGTGATATTGATGAAAAAGTTAAAGAGTTAATATCACTTGTGGACAATATAGACGTTAAATACCGTATTGTACGAAGAGAAGAAACTACCTGTAAACGAGGGGAGTATTGTCTACTTATTTACAGTGAAGAAAAAGAGAAATTTTTATTAAATATTGGATATATGTTTGAACAATTGGATTTATATTTAGCGAATAAAGATATTGGAGTATGCTGGTACGGAATGGGTAAAACACAAGAGTTAGAATATGAAAACTTGAAATTTGTAATTATGATGGCTTTGGGTAAAGGGCAGCCTAGCGAGTTTAGAAGAGATTATACAAAATGCAAGAGAAAAGAAACGCAGGAGATCTGGAATGGTGTCTCAGGATTAGAAACAATAGCTGAAGTTGTAAAATATGCGCCAAGTGCATGCAATACACAGTCATGGAGAGTTGTTTGTAAAAAGAATAAATTAAAAATATATAGGACAACAAATGTTAAATCTATTATGCCTAAAGACAAAGTACCATTTTATAACTCAATTGATATAGGGATTTTTCTGTATTTTTTAGAATTAGCTCTGTTGTATAACCATATTTCTTTTCAGAGATTTCTTTGCAAGGAACAGGATGAAGCTGAGTTAATACCTATTGCCATATACAATTTACTTTAACGGAAAATATCAATTTAAACCTAATGAAATGAAAATTCTTTAATATATAAGTTTCAATAATGATTTTAGAATTTGCTTGTAAAATGCGGATTAAGAGATATGTGAAAACTTTATTGCAACATATATAATAAAAAAATAGAGGTTTATCTTTCGTGAAGAATTGATATAAGATAAATAAGAAAAGCTTAGCGCGTCAACACTAAGCAATCCTTAGAACAAAGGTAGATAGCCAAAATCTTATATTTTGTGCTAGTCACTTTTACAAAGTGCTTATTTTGTTTTAAGGCTATTGGATGAATTTAATAAGATTAATTAAGAAAAGGTGCTAATTTTTGCGGGATGAGCACTTTTTTATTTGCTTTTAACTTCTATATCAAGACCAGCGAATTTAATCTTAATTTTTAATTGATGCATAAAAGGATTATGCTAATTTGATATATTAAAAAGTATTGTAAGTGTAATTATATATAAATTTAAAAATCTGAAAAAAACTTCCCTACACTTTTGTTTATAGGAATCTCTGAAAATATAATATGAGTAGAAGTTGTAGAATCTAATGATGAAATAGAATCAACAAACGTTTCAATTTCAGAGATGGATTTAACACATAATTTTACTAATATACAAGAATGACCTGCTATTCTATAGCAGAAAATTACACGAGGATGATTATAAATAAATTCCTTGAATTTTTCAAATTTACTATTTTTAATATCAATTTGAATCATGCATTGTATGGCAAAACCTAAAGCCGCTTCATTTATCTTTATAGTGTAGCCTTCGATTACTCCATTATCTTCAAATTTTCTTATTCTTTCTGTAACTGATGGGGGAGAGAGGTTTACTCTTTTAGATAATTCTCTAATAGATAAACGACTGTCTGATTGAAGTTCCATTAGAATTTTAATATCTGTATTATCCATTTTCATATGATATAAATTACCTTTCTATTTGTTCTATTTAAAATATATATACTGTTAAATAGTATTATGTGAAAAGGAAAAATGGCTTTGTATCTATTATAATATAAGGAGGTTGAATTCTCAAATCTTAACTATTTTTTATTTAATAGATATATGGAAGGATAATTAGAATGAAAGATATTAAAAGTCACATGATTTTAAACAATGGAGTAAAAATGCCTTGGATTGGATTTGGAACTTATAGGGCTGAAAATGGAACTGAGCTTATTGAAGCAGTAAAAGAAGCACTAAGAATTGGGTATCGTCATATAGACACAGCGTCTTTTTATGGTAATGAAGAGGAGGTTGGCATTGCAATAAAGGAAAGTGGATTACCTAGAGACGAAATATTTTTAGTAAATAAAATTTGGATATCGGATCATGGATATGAGAAAACGCTACAAGCTTTTAAAACTTCTATTAAAAAACTTGGAACAGATTATCTAGATTTATATTTAATTCATTGGCCACAATCCTTAAATAAAGAAACTTGGAAGGCTCTAGAAAAGCTCTATAAAGAAGGATATATAAGAGCTATAGGAGTGAGTAATTTTACAAGTAAACATCTAAAAGATTTATTAGAAGATATTGAAATTATACCAGCAGTAAATCAGGTAGAATTTCATCCTAAGCTTGTTCAAAATGAATTAATGGAATTTTGTAAGAAATATAATATTCAGTTAGAAGCTTGGTCACCTTTAATGAGGGGATTAATTTTTCAACTTCCACTTTTTCAGCAACTTTCACAAAAATATGAAAGAACAATCTCTCAAATTGTACTAAGATGGGACTTGCAGATGGGAGTTGTTACTATTCCTAAATCAACAACATTAACAAGGATAAAAGAAAATGCAGATATATTCAATTTTGAAATAAGTAAAGAAGATATGGAAAAGATTAAGAAATTAAATAATGGCTTTAGAATAGGAATGAATCCTAATGAAGTTTATGCACATCCAGAGATAATCAAAGGATAATATAAGACGCATAGTAATGTATCTAAGTAACCGATGAGAACCAAGTCCAGATGGAGGAAGTAAGCATGACAAAGCTTGGACAAATGTTGATTGAAGAAGGAATTGAAAAACAAGCAACAGATACAGCCATAAAAGCAATAGAAATGGGAATGAGTAATGAAGTAATAAGCGAGTTAACAGGACTTACAGATAGAGAAATAAATATACTTAGAAGAGCTAAGCGTAATTAACAAGCAATAGTAATAATGAGAAATAGATTCAATAATTAATAATAGATTATCTTCCGGGCTTAAATTATCTCATATAAAAATCAATTATTAAAGAAAGAGTAACATACATACGGGGATATGAATGTTACTCTTTATATTTATGGGGTAAATATTTATGAAAAAAAATTTATCAAGCTTACAAATTTATTATAGTCTGATATTATGTCAGAACCGTGGCAAATTTAAATTATAATATCGCATTATCCAAGAGATTCAATAGTCCAATCTTCACAATTCCACACATCTGTTACGATATCTTTATAAAATTCTGGCTCATGACATACTAGGAGTATGCTACCATCATATAGTTTTAAAGCTCGCTTAAGTTCATTTTTCGCATGCACATCTAGATGATTAGTTGGTTCATCTAAAACTAATATATTAGAGGGTTTATTAATAAGTTTACATAATCTAACTTTAGCTTGTTCTCCTCCGCTTAATATATTAATAGGACTTTCTATATGTTGTCTTGTTAAGCCACATTTCGCTAACTGACTTCGTACTTCACTTTTACTTGAATTTGGAAATTTACTCCAAACATCATCTAAAACAGTATTAGTATTATCTTCTATAATTTCTTGTTCAAAGTAGCCTATTTCTTGATAATCACCTAACTTTATTTCTCCATCTATAGGCTTCAATAATCCAAGTAAGCTTTTTAGTAGTGTTGATTTTCCGAGTCCATTAGCACCAAGTATTGCAATTTTTTGTTCTCTTTGCATTTTTAAATTTAGAGATTTACTTAGAGGCTCGTTGTATCCAATAACTAAATTTTTAGATTGAAAGATTATACTATCTGAAGATCTTGCCTTCTTAAAGTCAAAGTGTGGTTTTATGTTTTCACTTTTAATCTCTATTCTTTCAATTTTATCTAGTTTTTTCTCTCGTGATTTAGCTTGTTTTGAAGTTGAAGCTCTTGCTTTATTTTTTCTTATAAAATCTTCAAGTTTTGAGATTTCATTTTGTTGCTGTCTGTATTCAATGCTTAACTGTTCCTTTTTTATAGCGTAAAGTTTAAGAAAACGATCATAATTTCCAACATACCTTGATAATGTTTTATGTTCAAGATGATAAATAATATTTGTCACACTATTTACAAAGTCATTATCATGAGAGATTAATATAAATGAATTTTCATAGTTCATTAAATATGTTTTTAACCACTCTATATGCTCTTCATCCAGATGGTTAGTAGGTTCATCTAATAACAAAATGTCTGGGGATTCTAAAAGAAGTTTGGCAAGGAGAACTTTAGTTCTTTGTCCACCACTTAAAGCTGAAGCATCTGTATCTAAAAACTCCCTAATTCCAAGACCTGCTGCAGTTGATTGTATTTTTGAATTAATACTATAAAAATCATTTTTATCTAAGGTATCTTGCATATTAGCAATTTTATTTAAAGTTTTATTTACTTCTTCCTCATTCATAGTGCCAAGTATGTTATATAAATCATTAATTTCTTTTTCTATATCAAATAAATTTGAAAATGCTTCTTCTAAAATAGTCTCTACAGTATGTCCCTTTTTAAGATCAACGTGTTGATCCATATACCCCGCGCTAACTTTATTACTCCATTCAATGTTACCGCTATCTGGCAATATTTGATTTGTAATAATTTTCATAAAGGTTGATTTACCTTCACCGTTAGCACCAACAAGAGCAATATGCTCTCCTTTTAATAATCTAAAAGATACATTGTTAAATAATATTCTGTCACCAAATGAATGGCTCATGTTTTCAATTGTTAAAATACTCATTATTTGTTTACTTATCTCCTTCAAAATCAATATATTATTTGCAAATAGACATATCATTTTATACTATAAACACTCAAGTTCATAAATATTTCTGTATTATATGTGACCATATAATAAAATGACGGAATTTTTGCAATACAGATAAGTATAATATAAACTCTAGCATTTTTAAAGGTTTAATTTATTATATAGTGTCTTTATTTTCGAAAGGACTATGATCAGTAATTCAAATTATTTGTTAAGGCTACTGTATGTGCACAGAAGGCAGAATTTGATTGTGTTCAGATTTATGTAGTATTTGGGTTGACTACTTAACCGATTTGTCCAATCCTTACTGCAATCATCGTTTTAAGTGGAGTAGAACAAGCTAAAGCTAGATTATGTAAGTTAATTAATGAACCCACTAATATATTAGTTTTAGATGAACCGACAAACCACTTAGATATTTATGCTAAATTTTTTTTATTCTTTCTGTATTGAGATGGTGTACAGCCTATATTTTTACGGAATATCTCCGTAAAATAGCTAGAACCGGTAAATCCGCATTGAAGTGATATTTCGGTAACTGAAAGAGAAGGAATATTCAGCAATTCAATACTTTTTTCTAATCGATATTCTGTTAAATATGAAACAGGACTCTTATGCAAAATAAGTTGGAAAATATAGCAACAGTTGCTACGACACACATTTCCAGCGGCAGCAATCTCATCTAAAGTAATTTTTCTATGATAATTCTTCTGTATGTATCCTATCATGTTATGCATAGCCTCTAGTTTTTTATCATCAGTCGCTTCCAGAGTAGAAATATTGTTTTTTATATTATGATGGAGACTGTAACACAAGGAATGAAAAAGACTCATGATATGCAATTCAAAGCCATCTTTCTCTTCATTGGATAATTTATATATATTTTTCAAAATATCAATCAGGTTTCTTTGCCAGACGATTTCTGGATGCAATATGGAAAAGGGATGGGAGGTATCTGAACATACGGGAAGTACATAATTTTCTTTAATTCTTGTAAGACTAGAAAGAAGGAATGGGGGTAGTAGTATGCAGATAAAGCTGCAGTCAGAACCATCAGCAGAATATCCATAATGCATCTGCTCAGAATTTATAAAAATCCCCTGTCCTTCTTGTAATTCATAGCTTTTTCCATTTACGGAATACGACATTTTACCATTTAAAAGTAGGGTAAATTCCCAGTCATTATGCCAATGGTTAGCAGCAGCCATAGCTGGATAGTCTGAAAGCAAGGCTTGTTTTGCACGAATAGGAAAATCTGCGAAATTATAAGATACAACTTCTGAGTTATTACTTAATAGTTTCATCGCTAACATAGTTTGCCCTCCCCAATTTATAAATTTTTAATCAATATACTATTGTTATAAAAATATAGCTTATTGTTATATTATTATAAAGTATTATGGAATATTATTATAATATGGACAATGCAAGAAAGCAATTTGAAAATGACCTTGATTGGGAAGGAGATTATTTTATGTTGGCAGATTATCATGTACATACAGAGTTTAGCGACGATTCTGAGTATTTAATGGAAGAATGTATTAAAAAGGCAGTTCAAATAGGACTCGATGAATTATGTTTTACGGAGCATATTGATTATGGTGTGAAAACTGATTTAAATTGTAACTTAAAAGAATACAGAAAAGAATTTCTTAGATGTAAGGAGCTCTATCAGGATAGGATTACGTTACAGTTTGGAATAGAGTTTGGTATACAGGCAGGGACAGTACAAAGTTTTCAACAAGATTTTGATGAGTATCCATTTGATTTTGTAATTTTATCCTGCCATCAGGTGGATAACAAAGAATTTTGGACTCAGGATTTCCAGAGAGGAAAGACACAAAAAGAATATCAAGAAAAATATTATGAAGAAATTCTTCAGGTGATAAAGAAGTATAATGACTACAGTATATTGGGGCATCTGGATATGATTAAGCGTTATGATAAATGTGGAGAATATCCCTTCGAAAAAGTAAAACCGCTGATTGAGGAGATCTTAAAGACTATTATTAATGATGGTAAAGGAATAGAAGTTAATACATCCTGTTTTCGGTATGGTATTAATGATTTAACACCCTCTATTGATATTTTAAAATTATATAGAAATCTGGGTGGTGAAATTATTACAATTGGCTCTGATTCACATGAAGGGGGACATTTGGGATGCAAAATTGCTGAAGTTAAGAAAACTTTAAAGGATCTTGGATTTCACGCAGTGTACACATTTGATAAGATGAAACCAATTGCAAATCCACTTTAGACGTTAAATGATAAAGGTGGAAAAGAGAGATGAAAACGAAAGTACTAAACCCCGATAGAGCAAATATAGTATTTATTTTATACAAGGCATTGCAGGAGTTATTGCAGGTATTATATATTCAGCAACTATAAGAAATGGAATCGCATTTTCATTGTCGTTTACAGTAGTTTATAGTGTTACTCTAATATTAATTACTATATTAAAATATAAAGAACCTCAAGGAGAGAAGTAATATAGGAAATAATATGTTAATAGGGTAATATAAAAGTAATTATGATGTATTTAGGAAATAAGATAAAATAATTATAGAAATAAGATAAGAAAAGGGGAGTAGAGAAATGAATCAAAAAGAGAGAATGTTAGCAGGATTACCATATAAAGCTTGGCTAGATGGGCTTAGTGAAGAAAGACTGGAAAATAAGTTAAAAATACATGAGTATAATTTACTCTGTCCAGATGAAAAGAAAAAAATGAATGAACTGATTAAAGACATACTTGGAAAAACAGGTGATAGTGTTTTTATAGAGCAGCCGTTTCACTGTGATTATGGTAAAAATATTGTGGTGGGTAATAACTTTTTCGCTAATTATAATTGTACAATATTAGATGTAGGGAAGGTAATCATAGGTGAAAATGTACAATTTGCACCAAATGTTTCTCTATATACGGCAGGACATCCAATACATCCTGATTCACGAAATTCTGGATATGAATATGGCATTGGTATAACAATAGGAGATAATGTTTGGCTTGGTGGAAATGTTGTTGTAAATCCTGGAGTTCATATTGGCAATAATGTTGTTATTGGAGCAGGAAGTGTAGTTATTAAAGACATTCCAGATAATATGGTAGCAGTGGGAAATCCATGTAAGGTTATCCGTGAGATTACAGAAGAAGATCGTAAATATTATTATAAAAACAACGAGTTTGATGTTGATGATTACAACGTTTAGTTAAAGGATGTGAGAATATGAAAATTGAACATGTGGCTATATGGACTAAGGATATAGAAAAATTAAAAGACTTTTATGTAACTTATTTTGATGGTGTTGCTGGAGATAAATATACTAATCATAAAAAACAATTTGAGTCATACTTTATTAAATTTGATTCAGGGGCAAGACTTGAAGTTATGCAGATGGTGACAATTCCTCCAAATTTAAATGATACAATTAATCAATATATAGGTTTAATTCATATTGCCATTTCTGTAGGCAGTGTTGAAAAGGTAAATAACCTTACTGATTCATTAAGAAAGGCAGGTTATAGTATAGTAAGTGAACCTCGTTATACTGGAGATGGTTATTACGAGAGTTGTATTTTGGATTCTGATGGAAACCGAATAGAGATAACAGAATAAGCCTGATAGCTCTATTCATGTAAGAGTATGGTATTTTAAATACTTAACCTATTCCATGTAATTACAGTATGCTATATTACTTTTAATTTATTATATAGTATCTTTATTTTCGCAAGGACTATGAATAGTAATTCAAAGAATACCTTATCCCTTGTTACTATAAGAATTATGAAATAAATACTACAACACACAATTACATCAAGAATGCATGATAATATTACTCCATATATAAATTTATTTATAGCGAAGGTTATTGGAATAAATATTAAGGAATAATATAAATATTTTAAATTCTCAAAGGCAAATAAGTGTATATCTAGCTTAATTTCTTTTTTTACCAATCTATATTCCATTGCTATGACTACTAAATTTGCAATTAAAGTTGTTGCAATTACTGTAGTTGGTGTAAAGGTCTTAGTAATAAGTAAAAGTGTATTTAACACTAAATTTAATAAACCACCAATTAAAACTAATTTAGCATCTGTCTTTTCTCTTCCAAAGATATAAATTATCTGATCTGCTATAATTCGGTCAACTCCAATTGTTAACATATATATTGAAAATACCATTAATATTGGTACAGCAGGTAGATATGTATCTGTACCTCTTCCCATTATAATAATAACTTGTTTGGAAACTCCAAGTAGCCCTATTGATGCCGGAAATAAGAATAAAAAGTATACTTTCACTATTTTATTTAGCAACTTTAAATAAACTTCTTTTGAATGATTTTCTAAGTAATTAGAAAGTCTAGCCATAGAAACTTGAACTATTGTAAACATTAAAATATCTATCATATACATTATCTTTTGAGCCACGCCATAATATCCTGCTTCCGTTGAACCTATATAGCTATTTATCATATTTTTATCAAGCCAAGTATATAAAATATATGTGTTGGCAAGTATTACAACTGAGAACATGGGTTTTAGATGTTTTTTAAATTGTAAGTCTAAAAAGTTAAATTGTATTTTCTTTTTGATATATATGAAACTTGATATATTATTAATAAAATTTATTCCACAAGTAAGATATATGTAAAATAGAAAATCCTCTTGTGTTCTTACAAAGCATATTGTTAAAGCATTATATATTATTTTAACTATCATAGTTTTTATTACTATAAAATCATAATTTTCTAAAGCTTCATTAATCCATTCAACATTAAACATATTAAAGACTATGTTTAATCCCATAACCATACATGTATAAAAATAACCATCATTTCTATGGAATATAATTAGGAAAAAGGCATATAAAACTGAAATTATAGTTGTTGTAACAGTAGTGATTATAAATAAACTAGTGATAGTTTGTTTTAATTTATTTTTATCATCTCGAACCCTGCTTACTTCTCTTAAGCCATATTGATAAATTCCAAAACTTGCAAAAATCATAAAAACTGCAGTCCAGGCTTCCCCCATAGTTATATATCCATTTAATTTGTCTTGGATTGCACTAAGTACTACAGGCATAACTATTATTGGTAAGATTATATTAAATACATTTAATACTGTTTTGAAAATGGCATTTTTTGATATAGATTTAGACATAAGATATCTCCTCAGCTCATAATTTATTTTGAAGCTTGCAATATTATGGTAATATAGTAGTTGAATTGTTTCAATTGATATATACAAATATATAATATACTTGAAAAGTATATTATATTCAGTTGAATATAATTCAACTTACTTGATTATCATTAGATGATAACAATATGGAGTGATGAATTTGAATAAAGAATTATGCGAATTTAAAGAAATAGATGAAAAAGTTAAGAGTAAATTAAACTATATTAAAGCTAATCCTGATATTATGTTCAATAATATTAATGAGGTGAAAGCAGTAAAAAATGATATATATATGAAGACTTCTAAAGTTTTTATATATAATTTGAAAAAATTAATTCAACTAGAATTAACACAAAAGAACTTAGCTAACAAAATTGGGATATCAGAGGATTTACTTTCTAAGTACAAATCAGGAGATGCATTTCCAGCCATAGAAACATTATTATATATTTGTGAAGTATATAATATAGGAATTGAAAAACTTATTTCTAGTCCATTAACTACAGCAGATATTGAGAATTTAGAAAATCATAATGAGCTTGAATTTAATATATTTGAAGAGAAGTATTATGTTTATTTTTTAGTGACGAACATATCTAAAGAGGGAAGTTTACATGAAGGAATTGTGGAAATTAAGAATGGTAATGTAAGCTTTAAGATTTGTTCCAATGATAAGGTGATTAAATATTTTACAGGTAATTATACTACTTCTAATAAAATCATATTCTTCAATTTACAGAGTTCAAGTGATGGAATTACATATATAAATATGATTAAGCCTAATGTAAATAAAAATAAATATGTTGGTGGTTTAGCTATGATGATGCTTCCTTCAGATGCAAATAGTAAGCCATGCGTGCAAAAGATTTTATTTAGTAAAATTAAGCTGGATAGAGAATTGTATTATACTAACTTAAAAGAAATCTTGAACTTTAATGTTGAAGGAGTTACTTTAGGTCATGTTAAAATATCTCAATGGGAAGATGAAGCAGCTTTTAATTTTATATTAAAATTACTTTAGGCATAATCAAAAGATCATTATAATCAAAGAAAGAGTAACGTGCATATGTGAAAATATGTGCGTTACTTTTTATTGGAGCGATATTGCTTGACATGGACTTTGTCAGAAGTGTGTGATGCAGATGCACCATTAATTATTTACCTTTTACCTCTAGTTGGAAAATTTTCTATTATTAACATTACAGCAAAAATTATAGTTAATACTATTCCTACAATTGATATAGAATCAGTTATTTTTACTAAACTAAATCCAATGTATCTTATTGAATTTAGTTCATTGTGTATAAATGGAAGGATTAGCAGTACAAGTACTATACTTCCGAAAATACAATAAAGTAATTTGATATTTTTATCCATAATATATCTCTTCTTTCTACTTAGTTTTCTATATACTAATATAATACAGGCTATTTATTCCACTAACAACCTGTAATGTATAATTATTACTTAAAATGATATCTATAAATCAAGTTTAAAATATTTAATACTTTCTTCATAGTTGTTTTTAAGTGAGCAATGCAAGAATATATATAATAAACATGAGATATTTCATAAACAATTCACATACAAATGTGATGTAGTGTTTATAAGTAATTATAATCGATTTAAAAGAACTTGTGATTTTTACATAATGATTGTATAGAGGGGGAAGAGCATGACCGATCGATGCAACAATAGCTAATCATTATGCAGAGTAATTTCCACTAAGGTTTATTATAATTATTTTGTAAAGTGTTGACCCTAACACCACGTCATAGTGTAGTATAAAAATAGAGCTTGGATATATTACCAGAATTTCTAGCCGGCAGATTGTTAAGTAATATTTAAAGCTCTAAAATTAAACTTTGAGGTGTAGCAATGAGAACAGTAAAACAAGTTTCGGATTTGACAGGAATAAGTGTGCGCGCACTACATTATTACGATGAAATAGGATTATTAAAACCAAGTGAAATTACAGAATCAGGTTATAGGCTTTATGACGATGAAGCTCTTAAGACCTTGCAGCAGATTTTATTTTTTAAAGAACTTGATATACCTTTAAAAGATGTTAAAGAGATAATGCTCAGTCCATACTTTGATAAAATGCAAGCACTAAAAAATCAGAAAAAGTTACTTTTGTTAAAAAGTAAAAGATTGAATGGTTTAATAGAGCTTATAAATAAAACATTAAAAGGAGAAAATACAATGAATTTTAAAGAATTTGATATGAGTGAATATTATAATGTATTGGACGAATTTAAAATAGAACATGAGGATAAAGTAATTAAAATGTATGGCAGTATAGATAAATATAATGAATTTATTGAAAAATGTAAATCTAAAGAAGATGAAATTGCTAAAGATGCTATAAAGCAATATGGAAGCATTGAGAAATTTACTATAGCTTTAAAGAAAAATTTTAATAGTAACGCATTAACTTTAGAAGAACAATATAATAAGTTTAAAAAAGATTGCTTGGAAGATAAGCATCCTAAATTAAAAGAATTATATGAAAAGCTTACATCTGACTTAAGTAAAGATACTTCTTCAAAGGAGATTCAAGAAATTGCTGAAGAAATAGTAAATACGGCTAAAAAAGATTATGAGGCTTTTAAATCTGATAGGGGAGATGATTATTGGTACTACATGGTAAAAATTTATTCATTATTACCTGAATGGATAGAAGCAGTTGATAAGAAATATGGAAGCGGTGCATCTAAATTTATTGGAGAAGCTTTAAAAAAATGTCCTAGTACTAAGCTACCTAAAATAGAAGAGCTATATAAAAAGATTACATTGGATTTAAGTAAAGATCCGTACTCAAAGGAGATTCAAGAAATTGCTCATGAAATAGCAAACGAGATTGAAAAACAGAATAAAGCTTTAAAAGTAGATGTAGGAGAAAATTATTTAGGATATATTGCAGAAACATATTTATCAAATACAACTTATATAAAAGTCATTGATAAAAAATATGGAAATGGTGCATCTAAATTTGTTGGAAAAGCATTAAAGTTTTATTCTGAAAATAGTAATTCATGAATTTAAAAGTGTTATCACTTACTACTGATACGGTGAACTGGTGTGGTTGCGCAAGGTTGTGTAATTTAAGTGGTGGAAACCCACTCTGAAAATATATAGTCAAATCATTCAGGAGCGAGTCATGGAGATAAATAGGTAACTATTTATTTTAAGCGTTGAGAGTTAGGTAGTAGGCTTGAATGTGAATCACTTACTCAGCGAGTGCATACGAGTCGAGTTTCCTTTAAAAATGATAACTTAATAATGTATCTAAGTAACGGAGGAGAACCAAGTCCAGATGGAGGCGGTTCTCCTTTTTCTGTTGTTTCAAGAAGAATGTTGATGATGAATGCTGTTAATATAAAGATTCTCATATAAAGAAAAATAGATCATATGTGGCTCCCACTAGAGATAAAAACAAAAAATCATAATGATATTAATAGTATGTTTCTTACTGACAGTTTACCTCAGAAACTATTTTACAGCTAAGGTGAAGAACGTGAAATATATTGTTAATTCATGTTTGATAAGAATAATTATATGAAATGCTTATGCTAATAATTAGATTGACATGAAATTATTGTTGTGGTACCGTATGAATGAATATTATTATATTCATTCATACGGTGGAGGTTAATAAAATGGAAGACAAAAAGGCAGATATTTTTAATTGCGGGAAAGAGTTATTCAGTTCCAAAGGATTTAAAGATACAAATGTTTCCGACATTACAAAAATGGCTGGAATAGCGGTGGGCACATTTTATAAATACTATTCCTCGAAAGAGAAGCTTTTCCTAGAAATTTTTCAGAATGAAAACGTGATGCTTAAACAAAGCATTATGAAGTCCGTTGATCTTAACGAAGAACCCATAAGGCTAATCAAGAAATTAATGTCATTAAACATCAGTGGCATGAACTCAAATCCGATCCTGAGAGAATGGTATAACAGAGATGTCTTTAGTAAGATTGAGCAGGAATACCGTGAAGATAACGGAGTCGCTAAATTTGATTTTGTATATAATATTTTTTTTGAACTCGTAAATCAATGGCAAGCTGAAGGAAAAATAAGAAAAGATATCGATGGTGAACTTATAATGGGCTTTTTTCTATCGATTATCAACATTGATAACCATAAGGAAGAGATTGGTTTACAACATTTTCCGCACATTATAGATTACTTAGCAGAGTTTATTATGAAAGGCTTGATGGTAGAATAAATTTAGGTAGGTATTTTATTGTCTATTGATGAATGAATATAAAAATATTCATTCATGAACGGAAGTGTATTATACCAGCGGAAATTACACATTAATTTAATATTATTCAAATAGAATATAAAGTAAAGTGAGGAGATTCAATTTAAACTGCGAAGAAATGCTGGAATATATTGAAGGCAGAGAAAAAGGACATCATGATTAGAAAGACATGGAAAGTGCCACATGTTTGCATAAGGTATTTTGAAATAAATATAAAAAAATTTTATGGAAAGGGGTTGGAATGTGAAAATAAAAATTAACATAAAAATAATTGTGATTGGAGTGATAATAATTATGGGCATCTTTGGATTGGGAGCATTATTTTCGTACAAAGAAATTAATGAAGAAGAACACTTTAGCATGGAGGATATTAATGAAATGCAGGTAAATATGACAAGTGAGCCTGTTCATATTATACGAACAGAAGCAAGCAATGAAGTTAAGTTTCATCTCTATGGTAAATCAATGCAAGATATAAAACTTACCTCTGAAATCAACAATAAGAAAGTTGTTGTAGGGGCAAAACGTAACTTTGAAGGACCAATACCTGAAGATATGTTTTTGGATATATATGTTCCCGAGGAATATGTAAAAAACCTTTCGATTAAAATATCCTCAGGTGCTGTAAAGATGGATTCTTTTGATTTAGCAAATTTTACACTTAATACTTCTTCTGGAAAACTGGATGCTAAACAATTAAATGCTGAAAAAATTTCTATAAATTCCTCTTCAGGAAGCCTTAATATAAAAAAATTAGATGCAAAAGAATTAGAGATAAAAGGCGAATCATCAGTAGTTAACATTGATGAGTGTATCGCTAAAGATGCTAGAATAGAGACTTCTTCGGGTAGCATTACCTTGAAAAATAGCAATGGAAATTTTAATATAAAAGGGAAATCGACAAAAGTCATGGTAGCCTACAAGGAGTTTAAAGATCAGAACATAAATATAGAAACATCTTCAGGAAGTGTTATATTAGAAATACCAAGCACTGCTGAATTTTTAATTGAAGCCACAACTTCTAGTGGGAAATTTCAATCTGATTTTCCTATTAATACGGCAGGGAATACTGATAAAAAGAAGATAAATGGACAAATAGGGATGAAAAATAATAAAGTATTGCTTCAAACTTCATCGGGAAGTATCAAGATATTGAAAAAATAAAATTAATTCGCCATTAAATTAATTTTATTTATACAGCTGTATTTTACAGATCATATGAATTTAAATTATTTGGTAAAATTAATATCATCAATAAAGGCGAAAGAGACAGGCGTATTAATATTAAACTAGATTTATTAATTAGATAAGGAGTTTTTGAGGGGGTAAATAGTGAGCAAAGAATAGCCCAATGAATTCTAATACATTAAGCTATTTACTGATTCTATATAAAAAATATTTTAATATGGCTGTTTTTTTATATATTAAAGTTTAAATTTTTGAACCATATCTGTTAACTTTTGAGCAAGTTCAGCTTGACTTTGTGCTGTTAAGGCCACTTGTTCTATAGCTTTTGTAGTTTCATACATATTATCTTTTATCATTTCAGTTTCTTCACTTGATTTTTGTGATGATTCTGCCATATTTTGAACAGCTTGGCTAACTTCACCAACAGTAGCTGTTATTTCTTCAGACATAGCAGCAATTTCTTCAGACATATTACTTACAAAGTTTGAATCATTATAGTACGTATTACCTACTTCACTATAATCATTAAATTGTTCGTTGACATTTTTATTTATAAAGCCTAATATATCACGGCCTGTACTAATACTACTATTAAATGCTAACTGAACTTTAGCAATAGTATCTTGAATATTTATTACTGCTTCAGATGATTGTTCTGCAAGTGCTCTCACTTCTTCAGCTACTACCGCAAATCCTTTTCCATGCTCTCCTGCTCTTGCCGCTTCAATTGCTGCATTCAATGCAAGTAAATTTGTTTGTTCTGATATACTTCCAATTGTTTCGGCCATAACTTTTATACTATCTACTACTTTTCCATCTTCGATAGCTTTTTGCATCTTTTCTTGCTTTTCAACATACATTACTCTAGTTTCATTAATAGCTTTTTGGCTATTATTTTTAACTTTTATAGATCTTTCCTTAGACTGACTTGCATTATTACTACCTTCCATAGCTTTTGATGAAAGTATATTAACATTGGAATCTACTTCTTCAATAGATGCACTTATTTCCTCTGTTGTAGCACTTGATTCCTGCATTGCAGATGCAATAGTATTTACTGCTTGATCTATTGTAATTGCTTTAGAAGATATTTCTTCAACGGTTGCTGAAAGTTCTTCAGATGCTGCACTTAAGTCTTGTGAATTTTCCATAATTGCTTTTACTAAAGTGCTCACATTTTCTTGTGCCATGTTTAAAGCCATACCTGTTTGCCCAAATTCATCTTTTCTTGTTATTAAAATTTCTGTTGAAAAATCATAAATTGATAGTCTCTCAGCAAGCTCTTTTATTTTTCTTAATGGAACCATTATATTTCTAATTAATATGTATGACATAAACAAAATAATAATAAATGCTACTGCTGTATAAATTATTGTTAAGTTTCTAACACTATTAAACTGAGTTGTATTATTTTGATTAACTTGCTCTGCAACTTTTATATTTGCATCAATACTTTTTTGTATGTTTCCAAGTAAAGAATTCTTAATTGTAGTTAAATCACCATTACTAATTTTAACTGCTTCATCATAGTTATTAGTTTTAGCAAGATCGATTGATTTACTTCTTACCTCTATATATTTTGCTAAGTCATTTTTTAAATTATTATATGTTTGTTCCTCATCTGAGTCTGTAATTAAGCTTTCGTATTCATTCATAATTTGGTCATTTTTCTTATCTAAATCAGTTATAACCTTTAAATAGTCATCCAATTTTGTTTTATCTCTTTCAAAAACCAACCTATTATATGTAGCTCTCATATCATTAATATTGCCCTTTATTTCACCTAAACATTTAATAGATATTAAATTATTTTTATACATATTATCTGCATTACTATTTATTTTTGCCGAACTTAATATCCCTTCTGTTCCTATTGTAATTATAAAAATACAAATTACAAAGAATACTGAAATAAGTTTCTTCTTAACACTTAAATTAATAAATACCTTCACCCAAAATTACCCCTCTTCTAAAATATTTTCATCAATACCACATAATTATATTTATAATTTTTTAGTAATATAAATCCTAAAAATCTATAATTTCGTTTTTTGTAATAATTTCATGAATTTCAACATTTTTATTATATAAATATATTACAAAATACTCATCAAATATAAACGAATGTTTTATACCTGACATATTTCTAAAAATGTGTAATTTTTATATAATTTATAGAATCACTTTACAATATATAAAATATGTCATTTTATATATTACCACATATTATATAACCATTCTACTTAAAACTATCTTTTCACCCTAATTTATCCGTCATTCTTATTAGTACTTTTTACATATTTTTATTAATTTATCCTCTTGCTAAATAGATGATACAATTGATTAACAATAGATAACTAAAGGTCTACGTTATACCCGTTACGGTGAAAAATATCATAAGTAAATGCGAACTTTACCAAAATTGTATATAGAGTCGTTAAACTTAAAGTTTAATGCTTAGTTCAGTTTCCTGAATTGAGTAGGAGTTACACCTGTCCAATTCTTGAAGGCTCTATGAAAAGCACTGGTTTCTGAAAAGCCAAGGACATATGTAATTTCGTCTATTGATATATTTCTATCATTAAGATATTTTTCAGCGATATTCTTACGTGTTTTTTTGACTAACTTAATATAAGATGTATCTTCTTTGTGTAAATATAGTTGCAAGCTTCGTACACTTAGTAATAGTTTTTTTGCAACATTTTTAATTGAAGGTAAATTACATTTTTTAATTTCTTCTAACAGTATTTCAGTAACCATATTGGCATATGTATTATCATTAAATAATTCAAGAACTTCTTCAGCATTTTTCTCAAACAAAAGTAATAATTTTTCATTTGGTTCAATTACAGAAATATTTAATAGCTCACTGTCAAATATTAAAGCATTTGCTGATTTTTCAAAAGATATTTTACATTGAAATATTCTTTCATATTCAGAAGTGTTACTTGGTTTAGAATGAGTAAAATGAACTTCATGTAATTGAAGATTTTCATTGGACAATAATTTAATATATGAAAGCAGTCCAGAAATTTTAAATTCTGAAAATTGTCTGTTATTTTCTAAT
This sequence comes from Clostridium gelidum, assembly GCF_019977655.1. Classification (NCBI taxonomy): domain Bacteria; kingdom Bacillati; phylum Bacillota; class Clostridia; order Eubacteriales; family Clostridiaceae; genus Clostridium; species Clostridium gelidum. The sequence continues at coordinate 5,949,514 of NZ_AP024849.1, read as the reverse complement.
GATTTATCTAAAGTTATATTACTTAATACAGCGTAATTATCTATAATTTTAAAATCAGAGATACTTGTACTATCAATAATTTTTTCATATCTACAATATTTTGTCCAACACTCCTTTAGGGTAGAACAATTCATGAGCACATATCCTAAAATATTAGAAAATCCCTTTGATAAATGTTCTCCTTGATGAAGGCCTAGATTATCATCGCTAGTTAATATTATAGTAGCTTCTATGATTTTTTGTGCTTCAAATCCTGACAATCTATTATCTGGTGATGATAAAATTAAAGGATTTACACCAGCATGCTTGATAACTTCTTCTATGCTAATCTCATAACCATAAAGATTATTTAAAAAGGATGAAATTTTTGTTGCTGAAATTGACCTAATAAATTGCATATGAATACCGCCTAAAATTTATTTGTTAAAATATTATTTCTATTTGCGTTTTATGTCAATTATTTTGCGTAAACCATCATTTGTAATAACAGTTAAATGTTATATAAATATATTAACATAAAAATTACAAAGGGGATGAAATTATATGAATAAGACCGTATTAATTACAGGTGCATCAAGTGGAATTGGGTTAGAACTTTCAAAATTATTTGCTAGAAATAATTATAATTTAGTTATAGTTTCTCAAAATGAGCAAAACCTTGAAAAAGCAAAAAATATAATTCATAGAGAAAATACTAAAATACAAATCTATGCTATTGCAAAGGATTTATCAAAGAGTTCATCTCCTGATGAAATATTTGAATATACTGTGCAAAATTCTATACAAGTGGATATTTTAGTTAATAATGCTGGAATACAGGTATATGGTAAGTTTCATGATACAAATATAGATGATATTTTAAATTTGGTGAATGTGAACATGTTTGTAATTACAAAATTAACTAGATTATTTGTTGATGGAATGGTTAAAAGAGGTAATGGAAAAATACTTAATCTTGCATCTACAGGTGCTTTTCAACCTTGTCCGTTAAATGCAGCTTATTGTGCTTCAAAATCATTTGTTTTATATCTTTCAGAAGCAATGGGCGAAGAATTGAAAGGTACAGGAGTAAGTATTACAACTCTTTGCCCAGGAGCTACAAAAACAAATTTTGCAAAGCGGGCAAAGATTGAAGACATAAAAATCTTTAGAGGAAAGTTATTGGAGCCAAGTAAGGTGGCTGAAATAGGTTATAAAGCTTTAATGAAAGGTAAATCCCTGGTTATTACAGGTCTTTCCAATAAACTCCTTGCTCAATCTGTCAGATTTATTCCAAGAAGTATGGTCATAAAAATTGGAATGAATATGATGAAGAAATAGTTAGTGATTTATTAAAGATAAAAAAATGTACATGGTGCATTTACTACGCATTTTCACATACTTCACTGACCACACTATTTGGTAGCTTTCTAGATTCATGGATGTAGGAGCTTCCAAATTCCGTATAGAGTTCTGCATTTTTTCTGAGTGCCAAATAATATTTCTGTCTATTATATCCATCTAGGCTCAAAGCACTTGATGGATAATGCTTTACACATATACCGCAGCTTCCATTCTTTTTATATAAGATTCAGCTAGTGTTAAGGTTTCTAAGTTATATTATTAATAGAGGATGATTTGGCAGACAATATAATATGATGGATTTTTGAAACACAACTGTCAAAGTATTCTTATACAATTAATTTATAAATTTATTAATACATGAGATTGGTAATAAAAAATAAAATTGAAAAGGAAGCGTTATTATGAAAAACAAAAGTATTAAAAGTAAAGTTCTTGCAGGAATTCTTATGGGAAGTATGATGATTACATCTGCAACTGCAGTATTTGCAGCTGGCACAACAGATGCAACGAACAATTCAAAAAGTTCAAAATTTAGCTTTAAGGGTGGAGAACACAAAGATAAGTTTAAAACGGTTATTGCTAATTTAGTTACAGAAGGAACTATAACATCAACTCAAGAAACAGCTATAGAAACAGCGCTTACTCCACAAGGTAAAAATAAGGATGGGGATCATAAAAATATGTTCACAAATAAACTTGCGGAGTTAGTTACAGCAGGAACTATAACTTCAGATGAACAAACAGCTATAACAACTGCTTTTACTAGTGCTAAAGGTGACTTCAAAACTGTTCTTGCAGATTTAGTTACAACAGGAACTATAACTTCAACTCAAGAGACTGCTATAGAAACGGCTCTTATTCCACAAGGTAGAAACAAGGATGGAGATCATAAAAATATGTTCACCAATAAACTTGCAGAGTTAGTTACAGCAGGAACTATAACTTCAGATGAGCAAACAGCTATAACAACTGCTCTTACTAGTGCTAAAGGTGATTTTAAAACTGCTCTTGCAGATTTAGTTACAGCAGGAACTATAACATCAACTCAAGAAACAGCTCTAGAAACAGCTCTTACTCCACAAGGTAAAAATAAGGATGGAGATCATAAAAATATGTTCACCAATAAACTTGCAGAGTTAGTTACAGCAGGAACTATAACTTCAGATCAACAAACAGCTATAGAAACTGCTCTTGCTAGTGCTAAATAAAATTTAATTAACGTAAACACATATTTGAATAACAAAAGTGCTCTAAGTGGAATAATCACTCCACTTAGAGCACTTTATTATATAACAGTTTCTTTTTTCAGCTTCCAAAGTGCTAATATAAAACTGCCTAAGGAAAGACAGATAAATACGATTGTCACAAGTAATAAGTTTTGCCAATCAATAGAAGTTCCCAAAATCAAACTCCGCAGGCAGTTTATAATATGAGTGAAAGGATTTATCATTACTGCAATTTTTAAGATTCCACATATACTTTCCATGGGAAATAATGCTGTGCTAGTAAAGAATATAGATAGTACAATGAGATTCATGATTGTTTCATAAATTACTTCATTTGGGAGACATAGACTAATAGCATATGAGAGACCTGACATAAAAAATGCTGCAAGGAAAATAAGTGGCAGCATCAGAAACAATCCAGTAAATCCTGATGCAATACGTACAGACAAGAATAAAGACAATATAAACATAATAGCTATTTCAATAAATGAAAGCAAAACTGAATCTAACATTTGTCCAAGAACAATGGAGTGTCTTTTTACAGGTGCTATTAATATCCTGTAGAAACTGCCTTTAGACTTTGCTATAAAATTGAGATAGCCGCCACTGCTGCAACAAGAAAGTGTAACAAGCACCATTATCCCTGGGAGAATAAAGGCTGTATAGTTGCCACCGGACATGTTTTGCATAGACTCACCTGCGATTGCGCTATATAAAACCAGCCAAATGAGTGGTTGTATAATGGTAAGTAAGATTGAAATAGGGTTTTGAAAGCGCCACTTCATACTGCGCCATAAAATATTGATTGTATCCATTTAGTTATCTCCCTTCACTGCCAGTTAACTTCAAGAATATATCTTCAAGGCTAGGCTGAACAATTTCTATAGACTTAAAATAAATATCTTTTTCTAGAAGCCATTTGTTAACATTTTGAAAAGTTCTTTGATTATCTTCAGTATCGGCAAAAATTGAACATTCGCGTATAGTCATTGATGGTAGTATGTGTGTTTTAGCAATTATCGCTGCACAATTTTTGGCTTTTTCTATATCAGAAAAACCTATGCGGAGTATATTTTGTTTAGTATATTGCCTAAGACTTCTTGGTGTTCCCTGTGCTAATTCACAGCCCTCTTTCATAATACAAATGGTATCACTAAGTTCATCAGCTTCTTCAAGATAATGCGTGGTTAGAAAAATAGTTGTTTTAAAATCATCTCGAATTTTTTGCATGACTTCCCACATGGCTCTTCGGGATGTAATGTCCATACCAACAGTTGGTTCGTCTAAAAAAAGTACCTTAGGCATGGATATCATATTCATTGCAATATCCAATCGGCGTTTTACTCCTCCAGAGTAGGAAGCAACAGGATATTTCAAATATTGTGACAATCCAAAGCTGTCAATTAGGGTGTTAATCCTTTTTTTAGCTATATCACTGTCCACCTTGTAAAGTCTGCTTTGAAATATCATATTTTCCATAAGAGATAGATGCTCATCAATAGAAACATTTTGTGCAACACAGGCAATTTGTGTACGGACCCAACCAGGATCCTTGCATAAATCTTTACCTAACATGGTTACATTTCCAGATGTAGGTTTGTAAAGTGTTGTTAATATATTTATAAGAGACGATTTTCCTGCACCATTTGGCCCTAGCAAGGAAAAAATTTCGCTGGAGTTTACTTTCAAACTTAAACCATCCAAGGCTCTGAAACCATTTTTATACTCTTTAACTAATTTATCAATTACAATTGCTGACATTCTATTCCTCCTCTTTAATTGGGAACAGGATTTCTGTAATATATTTATTGGGATTGCCTTTTAAGACCATTCCTGGTCCTTTGATGTAAACTTCACGAAATGGAGGGTGTAAGGTCAGGTTATTTTCCCGTGAATAACAGTCAATTGCTTCGTATGCGTGCCCAATAGTTTCATAAGGACCAACATGAGTAACGCAAAGAGCCTTTATTCGTGGCACATTTTTTGCTGTAATACCATTTCCATTTGGTGTTTCAGCAGTGGGAACACATAATTCCATTTCACCTATATTCGTTTGCTGATCCATCGCATAATAACAGAAAAATGGTGCGCCGTTTGATTTGCCACGAATAGATTTAAACACATTGGGAAATACTTTATTTGCTTGAGTAGCAATGCCTTTATATTTTATAAAAGCCACCCTGATAGGTTCAATATCTCTAATTTCAATTTCATAATTCATTTATTCTTCACTTCTCTCTTTTTTAATTGCAATCCAGACTTCCGCATGACCGCCTTTTGAGTCATTAGTGTTGACAGGATAAACTTCTATATCAGGAAGTTGCGCATATTCATATCCTGAAAAGGGAAGCCATTCTGTAAGAAACCTCTTGAATATTGTCTGTACTGATTCCTTAAAGTGGCCGTTACATTCAAAGATCACCCATGTGGCAGCAGGTATATCAAATTCAACCATGCCATTGGGTACAGGCTTATCTGTTGATGCTGCAATGTAATAATAAATATTTTGCGGATTTGTATAGGCTGTGACACCAAGAATGTTGCATGAATCTTTGTTTGTCAGTTCACAAATATCAGAAAATAACGTACTTCCAAGCATCCTATCCCAAAATATAGGAACAATTTTTTGGTTTTGTTCCATATCCTCTTGTAATGAAATCTTAGCTCCAACAATTCTTATTGCTTCTTTTGTTTCAATTCTATAACTCATATTCTCGCCTCCAGTGACTAAAATTGAAAAACTGATTGGTGGGTAAGAGTTTAATAAGGTGCCTTGTACTCGAGCAACAGTTGGAGACACACCATGAACACTTTGAAATGCACGATTAAAAGCTGTTGGGGATTTATAACCATATTTTAAACCTATATCCATCACTTTAATATCACTTGTCTGTAAATCAAAGGCTGCAGATGTCATACGTCTACGTCGTATATATTCAGATAAGGGGATACCAGCAATATAAGAAAACATACGTTGGAAATAATATGTTGAGCAGCAAGCAATTTTCGCAGCTTCATCGTAAGAAATATCATCAGTTAAATTTCTTTCTATATAAACAATTGCCTGACTTATCTTTTTCAGCCATTCCACTTCTATCACATCCCTCTTTATGCTAAAGTTTAGCACAATATAAATTATATATCCTCTCTTTTGATGCCCAATTTTGTAAACTATTTATAGGAGTGTTTTTGATTAAAAAAAAGAACCTATAATACGTTTTCTATTCCAAGAAAAAATATTATAATATAGTAGCTTGAGGTGCTAGAATAATTAAATGGAAATTGTTAGAGCTAAATTATCATGATATACTATAAATGGTAAATGATTATTATAATAAATAATTAAATTGCAAACTGGAGATACAGAGAAGATAAATGTCAGATTAGTTATACATCTCACGAATAAATAGAAATTTATTGGAGGCTACAATGTTTTCATATAATAATATTGAAAAATTTAATGAAACTGAAATTAAGATATATAAGTTTATTGTAGGTAATGGAGAAAAAGTTCCTTATATGACAATTCGAGAATTGGCTGATGCGATTAAGGTATCTACATCAACAATCCTTAGATTCTGCAATAAATTAGACTGCGACGGATATAATGAATTCAAAGAAAAGCTTAAGAAATATGTATGTAAAATTCAGGAAATGCCACCACAAAGTGATGTGACTGAGATATTAAATTACTTTAATAAAACAAACACCAATTCCTTTGAGCAGAAAATAGAGGAAGGTGCCAATTTCATTAGAAAAGCGGAAACGCTTATATTTATAGGTTCTGGTTCATCTGGAGCACTCGCCAAATATGCAGCAAGATATTTCTCTAATTTGGGGAAGTTTTCAATAGGATTAGAAGATACGCTTTATCCAATTACAAAAGATATGAAGAATACAGTGGTAATTGCACTCTCAGTTTCAGGAGAAACAAAAGGGGTTATAAATTTAATAAATCAGTTCAAAATTAATAAATCTAATATTTTGAGCATAACAAATCAATCTAATTGTACTATTGCCCAAATATCAGACTGGAACATTTCTTACAATATGAATATACATGAAGTTAATGGTGGATACAATGCTACCACGCAGGTGCCAGCATTATTTCTCATAGAAGCATTGTCAAGAAGAATATGAATTTTGAAACATCTTGTTACTAGTTATGTAACAAGATGTTTTTTATACTATTTATAAACAGAACTTAGAAAGGAGTAAAATATGAAAACAGAACTAGAAAAATGTATGGCAGGAGAAAATTATAAGTGTCACGATGAAATTTTTTTAGGATATAAAAAGATAGCAAAAACATTACTTACAAAATATAACAGTCTTCCTTATGACCATAAGTCAGAAAAAAGAGAAGTTTTAGAGCACCTCTTTGGTAGTATAGGTACTAATGTATCAGTCGGCTCTCCATTTATCTGTGATTATGGATGCAATATTTATTTGGGTAACAATGTATCAGTTAATATGAATTGTATTTTTGTAGATTGTAACAAAATCACTATAGGCAATAATGTCCTAATTGCATCTAATGTACAAATTTATACAGCAACTCATCCCATAGAGCTGGAAGAACGATTAACACCAAATTGGAATCAAGAAAGTGGAGAATATTTTTGTCGTACCTATGCACTTCCTGTTACTATAGGTGATGGATGTTGGATTGGAGGTGGCGTCATTATTTTGCCTGGAGTAAATATTGGAAATGGTACTGTTATAGGAGCAGGTAGTGTTGTAACAAAGGATATTCCTGAAAACTCAGTAGCAGTTGGAAATCCATGTAGAGTAATTCGAAAAATTAATGGAGCTTGCAAACATGATTAAAATGGTGGCATTTGATTTTGACGGAACAATAGCTGACTCAATTCCTATGTGTATTAAAGCATTCAAAAAAGCCATATCACCTTATGCAGGACATGAGCTCACAAAATCTGAGATTCTTCAGACATTTGGTCTTAATGAGATAGGAATGGTTAAAGCAGTTGTAAAAGACAATTGGAAGTTAGCTCTTCAAGATTTCTATTTTTATTATGAGAAAATGCATAATAGCTGCACTGAACCTTTTCCACAGATATGTGATTTAATTAAGTACTTGAAAGAGAAAAATATTATTGTAGCATTGATTACCGGAAAAGGACAAAAAAGCTGTGATATCTCTTTAAATAAGTTAGGTATGGAAAATTACTTTAGTGACATAATGGTAGGAGATGAAATACATCTTAATAAAGAAGAATCTATTTTAAAGCTGCTAAAAAAATACTCTGTTAAGAATGATGAGTTTTATTATGTAGGTGATGCACTTTCAGATGTATCATCTTGTAGAGAGATTGGTGTAACCTGTCTATCAGCAGCATGGTCAGATAGTGTTGACTTGGAAGAACTAAAAAAAATTAATATGACTTATATATTTAACAATATTTATAGTTTAAAGATATTTTTAGAATCAAAACTATCATAAGTAAGTGCCATAAGCCATAAGTATTGTAAGGTATTGATTTTAAGTTTAATTTTATGTATGAGTGATAATAAAAAATACTTATAAAGAATAGTAAAATGGCTGAAATCATAGTACGATTTCAGCCGTTTTCCCATTTGTTAGTATAATCCAGAACTTATAAGCCTCTTTCTAATTTGAGGCCCAATCAATGATGCAATTAGCATTTTTACTATATCTCCTGGAATAAATGGAAGTACACCAACTGCTAACGCTTTATTGAATCCAATATGTGCTTCATATGCTAGCCATGCGCTTCCAAATATATATGTTACGATTGTACCGAGTACCATCCCTAAGAAACACATATAAATTTTGCTTGAAAATTTATCGATAAAAATACCGCTAATAAATGCCATGAAAATAAATCCAATTAAATATCCACCTGTTGGGCCGAATAATTTAGGGAATCCTCCAGAAAACCCTGAAAATACAGGTAGTCCTACAAGGCCTATGAAAAGATAAACTATATAACTAAGTGTCCCTCTTTTTCCTCCAAGTGCATATACTGCAAAATAAATTGCAAGATTAGTTAATGAAATTGGAACTATTCCAATTGGTAGTGATAGGGGTCCTAATATACAAATAACCGCTGCTATAACTCCCACCAACGTTAATTGACGAGTATTAATTCTTTTTGTTTTTTCCATAATTTATTCTCCTTCTATTTTTGAATATCAAAACCAAGTTTTGTAAGCATAATCTTATCTTGCTTAGTATTATTTCCTACAGTGGTTAACATATCGCCAGTAATTGTTGCATTGGCACCAGAAAGAAAGATTTTCGTGCCTCCATCTACAAAATAGTTTCTGCCAGCTGCCATGCGAATATAAGCAGTTGGATTTAAGATACGAAAAATTGCTATTGTTCTTAAAATGTCCTCATGACATATTCTTTCTAAATTGCCAAATGGAGTACCTTTTATTGGCATTAATACATTGATTGGTATTGATACAACTCCAAGTTCTGATAAACTAATAGCCATATCAATTCTATCTTCCCATGTTTCACCCATTCCTATAATTCCACCTGAACAAACATTAAGTCCTACCTTTTGAGCAAGTTTAATTTCTTTAATTTTGTCTTCATATGAATGTGTAGTGCAAATATTATGAAAGTTTCTTTTAGAAGTTTCAATATTTTCATGATACATTGTAACTCCAGCTTCCTTTAAGCGTATAAATTCTTCTTCGGTCAAAAAACCATGTGATGCACACAAGTTAACCTTACATTCCTCATGCATTTTTTTATAGGCTTCTATTGCTTTATCAAAATCAGTACCAGTTAATGATCTTCCAGCGGTAACAATAGAGTAGCGATGTACGCCATTTGATTCATTTTTTTTACAATCTTCTAAAATTACATCTGGATCTAAAAAAGCATATTCTTCAATTCCAGTATTATGGTGAGCAGACTGAGCACAGAATTTACAATTTTCACTACATCTTCCGCTGCGTCCATTAATAATTGTACAAAGGTCTACTTTTTGTCCACATAATTTTTCACGAATTTTATTGGCTCCAGCGCAAAGTTCTTCTAATTTTGTAGTTAATAAAAATTCTAAATTATCATTTCTTGTCAAACGCTTTCCGGTTATAATTTCTTCAGTTAGTTCTTTCATAGTAGTTTACCTCCATGTAAGATTATCAGAATAAACTTTAATTTAGTATATAATGTATATTACACATTGTCAACCTGTATTTGTAGTTAAGTTCACAATAGAAATGTAAAAAAAGAGGTGAGAAAATTAGAATATCGCACTTTAGAGGCAGATGCTTATGTTTATATCCATGACTAAAAACTGTCAATCATATTAAAGAACAATACTTGACATTAAAAATGAAAATTATTATACTATTATCAAATTGATGAAATTAAAGTCTCGTATAACTCCAATAATATGGTTTGGAGGTCTCTACCAGGAACCAATAATTCTTGATTACGAAGAAGATGCAATTCTGTGCATTTTCTTTGTAATCAGGAATTTTTTTTTATCATTTTGCAATTTAATAATATATATAAATTAGGAGGAGAATATGAACTTGGTGAATTTACCTAAAATTGAACTTCACTGCCATATAGATGGCAGCCTTAGACCACAGACAATAATTGATATAGCAAAGAAGGAGGGTATCGATATTCCTTCTTTTGATAAGGATGAGATTAAAAGAGAGATTACGGCTCCATTAGAGTGTAAATCTCTTGATGAATATTTGAAGACATTTACAATACCTAATTTAGTAATGCAGTCAAAAGAGAGCCTAAGAAGAATTACTTTCGAGCTTTTTGAGGATGCATCACAAGAAAATGTGAAATATATGGAGGTACGATTTGCTCCTTTACTACATACTGCACAAGGGCTAGCTGTAGAAGAAATAATACAAAGTGTAATAGATGGTATTAAGGATGCAGAGGAGAAATATGATATAAAAGGCAACTTAATATTGTCATGTATGAGAATTATGCCTGTAGATAGAGTTTTTGAGGTAGTAGAAAAAGGTAGGCAATTCCTTGGAAGAGGAGTTGTTGGAATAGATTTATGTGCATCTGAAGAGGACGGTTTTTGCAAAAAATTCATAGAACCTATAGCATTAGCTAGACAGTATGGATACCGAGTAACGATTCATGCTGGTGAAACGGGAATAGGTAAAAATGTATTAGAAGCAGTTGAACTTTTAGGTGCAGAAAGAATTGGTCATGGAGTATTTATAAAGGATTGCATTGAAGCATATAATATTGTTAAGGAAAGAAAAGTTACTCTTGAGATGTGTCCAACAAGTAATGTACAAACAAAAGCAGTGAATAGTTTTAATGAACATCCAATATATGATTTTTACAAGGATGGAATAAGAGTAACCGTGAATACTGACAATAGAACGGTATCAGATACAAATATGACTCAGGAATGTAATATATTGTTTGAGGAATTTAATATTACTTATGAAGATTATAAACAAATTTACTATAATAGTGTTGAAGCATGTTTTGCTGATTTATGCACAAAACAGAAATTAAAAAAGTATATGAAATTTTAATTTCATATTTCTCAGCTAGGTAAAACATTATTTCTTGCCTTGAATGAATTGCATTATAGGGGGAAGAGCAAATTAAATTTTATAATTTCAAATAAAATTATACATAATACAAAATAAAGGGATATTATATAAGTTTAAGTAAAAATAAATTTATACATAATTTATTCATTGATATTTAAATTGTGTTATAATATTATAGAAATAAAAACAAAATTTAAGGGGGCTATTTTTTATGTCAAGAGTATATAATTTTTCAGCAGGTCCTGCTGTATTACCAGAAGAGGTGCTTAAAGAAGCAGCAGAAGAAATGTTAGATTACAATGGTACTGGTATGTCAGTAATGGAAATGAGTCATCGTTCCAAATCATTTGAGGGAATTATTGGGGACGCTGAAAAAACATTAAGAGAATTAATGAATATTCCAGACAATTACAAGGTATTATTCCTTCAAGGTGGGGCATCACAACAATTTGCAATGATTCCAATGAATTTAATGAAAAACAAAGTTGTAGATCATATTATCACAGGGCAATGGGCGAAAAAAGCAGCATCAGAAGCAAAAATATATGGAAAAGTTAATATTTTAGCTTCTTCAGAAGATAAAACTTTCACATATATACCAGATATGAAAGATATAAAGATCAGTGATGATGCTGACTATGTTTATATATGTCACAACAATACAATTTATGGAACTAAGTTCAACGAATTACCAAACGTTGGAGATAAAATATTGGTAGCTGATATGTCATCAGACATTTTATCAGAACCAGTTGATGTAACTAAGTATGGATTAATTTTTGCTGGAGTTCAAAAGAATATAGGACCTGCAGGAATGGTTGTAGTAATAATTCGTGAAGATTTAATTACAGATAACGTGTTACCAGGAACTCCAACTATGTTAAAATATAAAATTCATGCAGATAACAATTCATTATATAATACACCACCAGCATATGGAATATACATATGTGGAAAAGTATTTAATTGGGTTAAAAACTTAGGTGGACTAGAAGCAATGAAGAAGATTAATGAAGAAAAAGCTTCTATATTATATAACTACCTTGATTCAAGCAGCATGTTTAAAGGAACAGTTGTAAAGAAGGATCGTTCTTTAATGAATGTACCATTTGTAACTGGTTCAGATGAATTAGATGCTAAGTTTGTAAAGGAATCTAAGGCAGCTGGATTCGAAAACTTAAAGGGACACAGATCTGTTGGCGGTATGAGAGCAAGTATATACAATGCTATGCCAATAGAAGGTGTTAAAGCTTTAGTAGAATTTATGAAGAAATTCGAAGCAGAAAATAAATAATAAAAAGTGTAAGAAAATATAAATATTAGAAAGAACTCCTTATCCAAATTGTTTGGACAAGGAGTTCTTTTATTATATACAAATTTAGTGAAGTCTTTTAATGCTAAACTAGAATGTACAATCTAATCCATTTTCAATAAATACTTGTCTATAATCTATTAAGTCTTCTTCATGTAATTGAGTAACATTTTGAAGGTCATATTTCTTATTTATTAGCTCATATTTTTTTTGTCCAAATTGATGAAATGGTAATAAATTAACTTTTTTTGCACCAATTGTTTTTAGTAAATCACAAAATCCTTGTGCATCTTCTAAGCTATTGTTGAAATTGGGGATTACAGGAATTCTTATAATAACATCTTTGCCTTTAAAAATAGCAGTTGCGAGATTTGCAATTATCTTATCATTGTATACTTTAGTTCCTTTGAAGTGTTTTTCTCTATCATAATGTTTCATATCGAATAATAACAAATCTACATTTTCAATAAATTCCTTGAAAATTTTATTAGAAGCATAACCTGTGGTTTCGCAAGCTATATGGATATTTTTTTCTTTTAGTTGTTTTAGAAGTTCAATAGCGAAAACATGTTGTTGTAATACTTCACCACCAGATAAAGTTACACCACCACCTGATTCTTCGTAAAATAATTCATCTTTTAAAACTTCTTTTAAAACTTCAGATATAGTATAATATTTTCCTTCGATAGTAAGTGCTTGTTTTGGACAACTTTTTATACATTCAAAGCAAGAAGTACATGAATGAGGATCTATTGTAATATGTTCTTCTTTTAAATAAATTGAATCATAATGACAAGTGTCTAAACAATGCAAACATTTTATGCATTTTGATTTGTCCCAAGTAATTTGAACATTACTATTTTGTGATTCAGGGTTAGAGCACCATGAACATTGAAGTGGACAGCCTTTAAAAAAAACTACAGTTCTAATTCCAGGACCATCATGTATACTATATTTTTGAATATTAAAAATGCATGCTTTCATATCGTGCATAAAAAAGACCTCCTTATTTATTTATATAAAATTCATATATATTTTAGTTACATTTTATACGTAAGAACTTTAATTAAGAGAATAATTACACTCTTAATTGAAAAAAAATATTTTAGTGAATGTAATTTTTAAGTTCATTCTATATTTTAATAATAACACAAAAATAATCTTTTGCAATAAAAATACTTATATTCAAAGAGAAAAGCAATTTCAAATGAAATTAAAACCTTGACTTTAAACAAAATAGTAATATAATCAAATTATAAGAGAAAGAAGTTTGGTTTCATTTGAAACTTGAAAATGCTTGTATCCCAAATTATATATAGGAGGAATAGTTATGAATTATTTTGGAAATCTTACTGACAGAATGAACAATTTTCGTGAGGAATTATTAAATGCAAAGCCTATGGTGTGTGTAGAAAGAGCTAAGTATACTACTGAAAGCTACAGGGAACATGCTGATAAACCGATGGTATTACGTAGAGCATTATGTTTAGAAAATATCTTGAAAAATATGAGCATTTTTATTGAAGACGAAACTCTAATTGTAGGGAATCAAGCTTCATCAAATCGTTCAGCACCTATTTTTCCTGAATATGCAATGGATTGGGTTATAGATGAACTGGATGAATTTGAAAAACGTGATGGTGATATATTTTATATCACTGAAGAAAGTAAAGAATATTTAAGGAAAATTGCACCATTTTGGGAACACAAAACATTGAAAGATAGAGGACTTGCAGGAATGCCTACTCAAAGTAAGATTTTTTATGATTTAGGTATCATAAGAGCAGAAGGTAATATTACTTCAGGGGATGCTCATATAGCAGTAAATTATGAAACTGTATTAAAGTTTGGATTAATTAACTATAAAGAAAGAACAGAAAAGAAATTAAAAGAATTAGATCTTACTGATTATAGAAATTTAAACAAATCATATTTTTATAGAGCAATTTTAATTGTACTTGATGCAGTCGTAGCTTTTGCAAAACGTTATGCAGATTTAGCATTAGAATTATCAGAAAAAGAATCTAATGCTTCTAGAAGAGCAGAATTATTAGAAATTTCAAGAATATTAAATAAAGTTCCATATTATCCAGCAGAAACTTTCCAAGAAGCAGTACAATCAATGTGGATAATTCACTTAGTGCTGCAAATTGAATCAAACGGACATTCACTTTCTTATGGGAGAATGGATCAATATTTAAATTCTTTTTATGAAAAAGATTTAGAAATTGGAAAGATTACTGAAGAGGGTGTTACTGAAATACTAACGAATCTATGGCTTAAGACATTTACTATAAATAAAATAAGAAGCTGGTCACATACACGTTTTAGTGCAGGTAGTCCATTATATCAAAATGTTACAGTAGGTGGGCAAACTGTTGATAAGAAGGATGCAGTAAATCCATTAACTTATTTAATTTTAAAGAGTGTTGCACAAACAAAATTACCACAACCTAACTTGACAGTACGTTATCACAAAGGATTATCTGACGATTTTATGAAGGAATGTATTGAAGTAGTAAGATTAGGATTTGGTATGCCAGCATTTAATAGTGATGAAGTTATAATCCCATCATTTATAGAAAAAGGTGTAGATGAAAAAGATGCATATAATTATAGCGCAATTGGATGCGTTGAAGTTGCTGTTCCTGGGAAATGGGGTTATAGATGTACTGGTATGAGTTTCTTGAACTTTCCTAAATCTTTATTAATTGCATTAAATAATGGAGTTGATATTCAATCAGGAACTAAGCTTTGTGAAGGAATAGGACATTTTAAAGATATGACGACCTTTGATGAAGTTATGAAAGCTTGGGATAAGATTATCCGTGAATTTACAAGACAGAGTGTAATTATGGATAGTTGTGCAGACTTGGCAATAGAAGAACTTACAGCAGATGTACTATGTTCAGCTTTAACTGACGATTGTATTGAAAGAGGCTTAAACTTAAAAGAAGGTGGAGCCGTATATGACTTTATAAGTGACGTTCAAGGAGGGATTGCTAACCTTGGAGATTCTCTTGCAGCAATTAAAAAATGTGTTTTTGAAGATGAGAGTATTACTCCAGCACAATTATGGGATACTTTAATTAATAATTTTGAAGGAGAAGAAGGTAAAAAGATTCAAGATATATTAATTAATGATGCACCTAAATATGGAAATGATGATGACTATATAGATTTATTATTAAAAGATGCGTATGACATCTATATTGATGAAATGAAGAAATACAAAAATACTAGATATGGTAGAGGGCCAATTGGGGGATGTTATTATGCAGGAACATCTTCAATTTCAGCTAATGTACCACAAGGAGCTGGAACTATAGCAACTCCAGATGGAAGAAAAGCAGGAGAGCCTTTAGCAGAAGGGTGTTCACCATCTCATGCAATGGATAAAAATGGTCCTACAGCAGTATTTAAATCAGTTTCAAAATTACCAACACATGATATTACTGGTGGAGTATTATTGAATCAAAAAGTTACACCTCAAATGTTATCTAAAGAAAGTGATAGAGAAAAGTTAATTTCATTAATCAGAACTTTCTTTAATCGTTTAGAAGGTTTCCATGTACAATATAATGTAGTATCAAGAGATACCTTACTTGATGCACAAAAGCATCCAGAAGATTACAGAGACTTAATTGTTAGAGTTGCAGGATATAGTGCTTTCTTTAATGTATTATCAAAGCAAACTCAAGACGATATAATTGAAAGAACAGAACAAGTTTTATAGAAAAAGAGTTCCCCAAGTGAAATTTCCATTGGGAAAACTAAAATATATATAATAAGGAGAGAAATAAAATGGAATATATGTTTGATACAGCTAATATTGAAGCAATTGAGGAAGGTATTAAAATTTTTCCGATAACTGGTGTTACAAGTAATCCAAGTATAATAAAGAAAGAAGGAAAAATTGATTTCTTTAATCATTTTAGAAAAATTCGTGAAATAATAGGAAGCGATAAAACTCTTCATATTCAAGTTGTTGCACAAGGATTATTAGCTATAGAAGCAGGGGCAGATTTTATAGCACCATATTTTAACCGTATGGAAAATATGAGTATTGATCCGCGTCTAGTTATAAAAACTTTTGCAGATATAATTGAAAAATATAACTATCCAACCAAAATACTTGCAGCAAGTTTTAAAAATATAGGTCAAGTAAATGATTCGTTTGCTTTTGGAGCACAAACTGCAACAATGGCACCTGAAATCTTATTAGATGCATTAAAAATGCCAGCAATTCAAAAAGCAGTTGATGATTTTACAACTGATTGGAAAACTATATATGGAGATGTTTCTATCGTTGATTTAGTATAATAATATTCAATAAAGGTATAAGGCACAATCAAAAAAATAACAAGTCCACTTGCCAGCATATTTTCCATCATGCTGCGTCGGTAAATTGACCTAATAGGCTCGCTATGAGGTCAATTCGTCTCCTTGCCTGATAAAAAATATTCATGGCAACTTTGGACTTGTTATTTATTTTCATGTGCCTAATTACGTATTATACAGAGTTAATAGCAAAAGTCCCTCAAAATTTTATGTGAATTCTTGAGGGACTTTTTATGATAAACTAAAATATAAAATCAAAAGGGAAATAATTTTGAATGAAATTTAAATTTAGTTTTGTGTATTATATAAATATAATTAGATTATAAGAGAAAGTAGTTAGATTTCATTTGAAATGTATAATGTTTGTATGTAAAAATTATATATGTTATACTTTTTACATACTATTGATTTTTGATAAGGATGATGAAAAATGATAAGTAGACAGACAAAACTTTTACAATTAGTAAATGATAATAAACGTATTGAAGTTGCTAAGTTATCAGAAGCTTTAAGTGTATCACAGGTTACAATACGTAAGGATTTAAGTACTTTGGAAGAAAAAGGTCTTTTAAGGCGTGAACATGGATATGCAGTAATAAATTCTAGTGATGATATAAATAATAGATTATCTTTCAATTATGATATTAAGCGAAAGATTGCAAAGCAGGCTGCGGAATTAGTTTCAAATGGAGAAACTGTAATGATTGAATCAGGATCTTGTTGCGCATTACTTGCGTATGAAATTGCACATAACAAAAAGGATGTTACTATTATTACTAATTCAGCATTTATAGCATCATATATAAGAGAAGCTCCATTTGTAAATGTTGTGTTACTAGGTGGAGATTATCAACCAGAATCTCAAGTTTTAGTAGGACCTATTACTAGAAAATGTGCAAAAGATTTTTTTGTTGATAAACTATTTGTTGGTACAGATGGATTTACAATAAAGGGTGGGTTTACTGGTACAAATCACATGAGAACAGAAACAGTGAAGGCAATGGCGGAAAGTGCTAATAATGTAATAATTCTTACTGAATCTTCTAAGTTTTCAAAGCAAGGTGTTGTAGTACAATTTAAAGCGGATGAAGTTAACTATGTATTAACAGATGATAATATCCCAACAGAAACTAAGGAGATATTATTAAAACATAATGTTAATATACAAACAGTTTCAGTAGATTAAGTTATATAAAATAAAAGAGACTAGTAAGAATGAATATTAGCGTTCCAATATACAGAAGTTACTATATATATTTCAAAAGTAGATAATTTTGCGTGAAAACAAAATTATCTACTTTTGTTAGTTTTACAACATATCATTTTTCAATGATATTCTAAGAGCAGATGGGAATATCATTTATGGACTATGTAAAGGATAAATAAATTCTTAAATATACCCAATATATTATGTTGGGAAAAGGCATATAAATTGACTTGCTTAGTACACAAAGGTCAAAAGAAAAAATATGGAAAATATTATGTTATACATTTTATTAATGTTTCTATTATACTAGCTTAAATGGATGCTGATAAAAAAACAATTATAACAGGTTTAGTGATAGTATGATTTCAATTTGAGTAATTTTATTCATTCGTATCTAAATTTAACTTGGAGATTAATTTTTCAACTGTTTTTGCTGATATATAATCATCATCTTTTTTTATTAATACTTTGGAGCGGCACTTTGAACAATTTTTAATACAATCCTTTGTTTTAAATTCAATATGATTATCATTTAGAGCTTTAACTAATTCATCATAATTACATGTGTGTTTGCATACTTTGTATTTTGGCATATATACTCCTCCTTAAATATTCTTAATGTAAATTTATTTTAATTAAGTCTTTTAGCAAGTTTATACTTTTAATTATAAACTAAAAGATACAATCAAATCTATTAATATTTTTTAACATAATGATTATACAGAGAATATTATATAGAGAAATAATTTATTTGGGGTGAGTATTTATGTCTGGAGCTTTAATAATTATGCTTGCTGGAATCCGAATAATAAAAAGTATAGGAAGGGGAATGCTAAATAAAGTTAATGGTAATAAGCCGATAGATAAAGTAACAGGTATTGAGGCAATAGATAGAACAATTGAAATTGCTGGCTATGGTTATGATTCGGAACAAGATATTTTTTATTGTAATATGAATCCATGGCAAAGAAATATGGGATATAGTCGGTTGTATGATGAAGGATCTGCACCCTTTGGAATGATTGTAGATTGCGAACCAATTTATTTTGAATATGGAGGAAAATTGTGGCTTATTGAATTGTGGAAAGGCCAGTATGATTTGAACACTGGTTGTGAGGTAGGAGTGTATACAACAGAAGAGCCAATTCTAAGCATTCCAGGAATGTATAAATATATGTTCTATAATTGTGCAAGTAATGAAGATCGATTAACAATGTCTTTTACTTTGTACAAGAATGGTAAAAAACTTTTTAAAAGAGATGCTGAACACTGGTGGTTAGCAGGTTTTAAACTTGGTGAGTATTCAGAACCATCAGAATTAACCATGAAGTTAAATATTACTTTAAAAGATGATATTATGTGTAAGATATTTGTAGAAGCATTAGAAGCAGTAGGATATTTAGAGAAGGAAAAGGAATTGGAAATAGAGGGAACCTTTGAAGTAAATGGGGTTAATGTAGATTTAATTTTTGGCAAACCATATACAAAGCAGCCAATAACACGAACACCAGAAACTGATAGGATCATACAAATGAAAAATAAGATATTATGTGATAGATATAATGATGTTGCTAAAGTATATGATAATGTTACCGATAAAATAAATGCAATTCAAAAACTAGCCCCTGAGATATATGAAGAAATAATGGATAAAGCAAAACTAAGAAGTTATTTGAGAAGCATGAAAAATCCTGAAGATATTTAAATTAATTTCATTTTGGCAGGAAGTAAGTTCCTGCCTTTATAATTATTAAAAAAGTATCTTTATATAAAAATTTAATGATTGGAAATATATTGAAAGCTATTTGTATTTAAACCTCTAGATTTAATTGGAAAGCTTAATTTTTTATGTTAATACTTATAATAATTACAAAAATAAATTTAATTTAAAGATAATTTGGAAAACGGTATCAAGTTTTCATAACAACATTCGATAAAAAAGTACATGAATCTTTATAAAGTATTTTGATTAAGATGAAATATCATCTTATAAATATATTAATGAAATGGTTTAAAGATATATTCCAACTATTAAAAGGGGGACATAATATGTTTAAGAATTTAAAGTTAGGAACGAAAATAATTTCGTTGCTTATAGTACTTGTTATATTATCTGTGTCAGTGATAGGAATAGTATCGACAAATTCCCAAGTATCTGTAATTAATGACAATCTAATTTATACTACAAAGGAATTATCAATAGGATTGAGTCAAGAAATAAATGGATTTATAACTGAACATACTTCTGTATTAGAGGGCATAGCATCTTCTAGTGATTTACGATTATACAATAATCAAGATCAAAAAGCACTTCTAAAAGAAATTAATAAGAAGCATTCAGATTTTGCAATAATATTTGTGACAGATATTAAAGGGCAACAAGTGGCTAGATCTGATGATAAAAATCAGTTTGATGATATGTCTGATCGAGATTATTTTAAGGTAGTATCTACAAATAAAAAAACAGTGGTTAGTGATGTTTTAATTTCAAAGACAACAGGAAAGCCAGCAGTAGTTATTGCTGTGCCTATTTTTAATATTCAAGGTGAATTCCAAGGGATTTTAGGTGCAACCTTGGATTTATCTATAATAGAAGAAATGAGAAGTAAAATTACTCTTGGAGAAACAGGTTATGCTTTTATAACTGATTCAAAAGGAGAAATTTTAGCACATTCTGATGCAACCATGGTTGAAGAAAGAACAAATGTTTCAGATATACCTGTTGTAAAAAAAGCTTTAGCTGGTGAAGTTGGTGCAGAAGCATATGAGTATAACGGTGAAAAGACTTTTGCTAGTTATACAGTGGTTCCAACAACTGGTTGGGCAGTTATAGTTAGACAAACTTATGATGATGCATTTTCTTCTGTTTCTAAAACTCAAATAAAGATGGTTAGTATAGCAGTAGTAATTTTAATTGTTACTATTATAATAGGAGTTATATTATCTAAAAGTATGATTAAACCACTACTAGTTTTAAAAGAAGCAGCTAAACAATTAGCACAAGGTAATTTAGCTTATGATTTCAAGGTTAACACAGGTGATGAAATAGGAGAATTATCTGATTCATTTATAGAGATGAGAGAAAGTTTAAAAACTTTGGTTAAACAAATTTCCTCAGCATCAGATAATGTAACCATATCTTCAAAGGATGTATTAGATGCTTCTAAACAAGCAGAAATTGTAGCTAGTCAAATTGCTGAAGCTACTAGTCAATTAGCATTAGGAAGTGATGAACAAGCTAAAAGTGTTGAAAATACATTTGGATCAATTAATAAAATTGTTCAATCCATTGATGAAATTGCTGCAAATAGTGTTAAATCCTTTGACTCTTCCTCTAAAGCCGAACAATTAGTTAAGAATGGTGTAGAAATTGTAAAGACACAAGATACAAAGATGGAGGAAAGTACCAATGCAGTTGGACAAGTATCTGAAGTTATTTTTGCATTAAATAATAAAACTATTCAGATTGGACAGATTATAGAAGTTATTGAAAGTGTGGCAGAACAAACTAATTTATTAGCATTGAATGCAGCTATAGAAGCTGCAAGAGCTGGAGAACAAGGAAGAGGTTTTGCAGTTGTTGCTGATGAAGTTAAAAAACTTGCTGAAGAATCACAAGAGTCCATTGGAAAAATTCAAACAATTATTAAGGATATTAAAGATACAACAAATACAGCTGTAGATAGTGTAAAATACGCTACAGATGCAATAAGTCAGCAAAACGAAGCAGTAAAAAATACTTCTAATATTTTCAAAAGTATTTTAGAAGTAGTAGACGTGATTACAAGTGAAATACAAGAAATTTCAAAGTCTGCTGATGGGGTAAAAGATGCAGGCGAAAATATTCAACAAGATATGGAAAGAATTTTAGCTGTATCTGAAGAAACAGCTGCAAGTACAGAAGAGGTAACAGCTTCTACAGAAGAGCAAACAACTTATAGTGAAAATATTGTGAGCGAAGTTGAAAAATTAAATACATTGGCAGAAGAGTTAAAAACTTATACAAGAAAATTTAGGTTATAATATATAAAAAAGAGGATTCATTTAATTATAATGGACCCTCTTTTTTGTACTATAATCATTTATTCCTAGACAATTTTAATAAATGATACAAAAAATTATAAGTGTCTTAAATATAATCTTTAATATAATAAAATTATATTAAAGATTATATTCAGTTGACTATAGGAAATATTTTTTTCAATACTACAATTAGATAAAAAATGAAATAAAAATAAATAAATTCTCTAATGGGTATTTAGAACAAACAACAATATTCGATAAAAAAGTATGGGAATTATTATAAAACTGTATATATCTCCTGCAGCAATGTGAGAAAATGTCGAATAAGATGGTGCTCGTTATGTTGATTAATTGAATTATGATAAAATATGATCTTAAAATACATTATGAAATTATCCGGAGTATATACAAAAATTATACAAGGAGGACATACATGTTTAAAAATTTAAAATTAGGAACAAAAATAATTTCTTTGCTTATAGTACTGGTTATATTATCAGTATCAGTAATAGGGGTATTGTCTACAAATGCTCAGGTCTCTACAATTAATGATAACCTAATGTATACTACAAAAGAATTATCAATAGGATTAAGTCAGCAAATAGATGGGTTCATAACTGAACATACTTCTGTATTGGAGGGTATAGCATCTGCTAATGACGTAAGATTATATAATAATCAAGATCAAAAGTCTCTTTTACAAGAAATTAATAAGAAACATTCAGATTTTGCACTTATCTTTGCAACAGATATTACAGGACAACAAGTGGCTAGATCAGATGGTAAAAACCAATTTGATAATAATTCTGATCGTGACTATTTTAAGGCAGTAAATTCACAGAAAAAAACAATTATTAGTGATGTTTTAATTTCAAAGGCAACAGGAAAGCCAGCAGTCGTTATTGCTGTTCCTATTTTTGGTGCTCAAGGTGAATTTCAAGGAATCTTAGGAGGAACTTTAGATTTATCTATAATAGAAGAAATGAGAAGTAAAATTACTCTTGGAGAAACAGGTTATGCTTTTATAACTGATTCAAAGGGGCAAATTTTAGCACATCCTGATACTAAAATGGTTGAAGAACGAAGCAATGTTTCAGATGTAGAAGTTGTTAAAAAAGCTTTAACTGGAGAGTCTGGTGCAGAAGCATATGAGTATAACGGTGAAAAGACTTTTGGTAGTTATACAGTGGTTCCTAGTACTGGTTGGCCAATTGTAGTCAGACAAACTTATGATGATGCTTTTTCTTCTATTTCTAAAACTCAAATAAAGATGGTTAGCATAGCAGTGGTAATTTTAGTGGTTACTATTATAATAGGAGTTATTTTATCTAAGAGTATGATAAAACCATTATTGGTTTTAAAAGAAGCAGCTAAACAATTAGCTCAAGGTAATCTATCTTATGACTTCAAAATTAACACAGGCGATGAGATAGGAGAATTATCTGATTCATTTATAGAGATGAGAGAAAGTTTAAAAATATTAGTTCAACAAATTACATCAGCATCAGAGGAGGTAACAACATCTTCAAAGGATGTATTAGATGCTTCTAAGCAAGCAGAGATTGTAGCTAGTCAAATTGCTGAAGCTACTAGTCAATTAGCATTGGGAAGTGACGAACAAGCTAAGAGTGTTGAAAATACATTTGGGTCAATTAACAGAATTATTCAAGCGATTGATGAAATTGCTGCCAATAGTACTAGATCATTTGATTCTTCTTCTAAAGCGGAACAATTAGTTAAGAATGGTGTAGAAATTGTGAAGACACAAGATACAAAGATGGAGGAAAGTACTAACGCAGTTGGACAAGTATCTGAGGCTGTTTTTGCATTAAATAATAAAACTATTCAGATTGGACAAATTATCGAAGTTATTGAAAGTGTAGCAGAACAAACTAATTTATTAGCATTAAATGCAGCTATAGAAGCTGCAAGAGCTGGAGAACAAGGAAGAGGTTTCTCCGTTGTTGCTGATGAAGTTAGAAAACTTGCTGAAGAATCACAAGAATCTATTGGAAAAATCCAAATAATTATTAAGGATATTAAAGATACTACTAATACAGCTGTAGATAGTGTAAAATACGCAACAGAGGCTATAAGTCAGCAAAATGAAGCAGTACAAAATACTTCTAAAATCTTTAAAAACATTTTAGAAGTAGTAGATGTTATAACAAATGAAATCCAAGAAATTTCAAAGTCTGCTGAAGGTGTAAAAGATGCAGGAGAAAATATTCAACAAGATATGGAAAGAATTTTAGCTGTATCTGAAGAAACAGCGGCAAGTACCGAAGAAGTAACAGCATCTACAGAAGAGCAAACAACTTATAGTGAAAATATTGTGAGAGAAGTTGAAAAATTAAATACATTGGCAGAAGAATTAAAAACTTATACTAAAAAGTTTAGAGTATAATATATATCTTAAAAAGGGAATTCCGTTAGATCAGAATTCTCTTTTTATTGACATAATAATAGTGCTATGATAACCTTATCAAAAGAGATAAAATATTAAATATTTGGATTGTTACTGGTTAAGCAGGCGATACCTAAGTTACTACGGATGAATATTCATTTAAGTTGCTTAGGTTTTTTTATTAATAAAAAATGCTATACAATATATTTAAAAATGAAAGGAGAAATATAAATGGTAAAGAATTTTCCGAATGGATTTTTATGGGGAGGCGCAGTAGCTGCTAACCAATGTGAAGGCGCATATAATGAGGATGGTAAAGGGTTGTCAACACAAGACATTGCACCAAGAGGTATTATGGGACCAATTACAGAAGAACCAACAGAAGATAACATGAAATTAATAGGTATTGATTTTTATCACAGATATAAAGAAGATGTTAAGTTATTTGCAGAAATGGGATTTAAGACATTTAGAACATCTATCGCATGGTCTAGAATATTCCCAAATGGTGATGATAAGGAACCAAATGAGAAAGGCTTACAATTCTATGATGATTTATTTGATGAATGTTTAAAATATGGAATAGAGCCACTTGTTACAATCTCACATTATGAAACACCACTTGCTCTTTCTAAAAATTACGATGGGTGGGTAAATCGTAAGCTAGTAGGATTCTTTGAAAATTATGTAAGAGTAATTTTTAATAGATATAAAGATAAGGTAAAATATTGGCTTACATTTAATGAAATAAATTCAGTATTACATGCACCTTATATGAGTGGTGGTATTTTTACTGATAAGGAAAAGTTATCAAAACAAGATTTATATCAAGCAATCCATAATGAATTAGTAGCAAGTGCTACAGCTGTTAAAATTGGTCATGAAATTATGCCAAATGCAAAGATAGGTTGTATGATTCTTGGTGTTCCTAATTATCCATTAACGTCTCATCCAAGTGATGTGCTTGAAGCAATGAAGCAAGATAGAGAAAACTTGTATTTTGCAGATGTTCACGTAAGAGGATCATATCCTAAGTATATGGATAGATATTTTAAAGAAAATAATATAAATATTAATATGGAACCTGGTGATGAAGAAGTTCTTAAGAATACAGTGGACTTCATTTCATTTAGTTATTACATGAGTTCTTGTGCAACAGCAGATGAAGAAAAGAAAAAAGGTGGAGCAGGCAACATTATTTCAGGTGTTCCTAATCCATATCTTGAAGCTTCAGATTGGGGATGGCAAATAGATCCTCAAGGATTACGTTATATGCTTAATCTTTTATATGATCGTTATCAAAAGCCTTTATTCATTGTTGAAAATGGATTGGGTGCAAAAGATGAATTAATAATAGATGAGAATGGTAATAAAACTGTAATTGATGACTATAGAATTAAGTATTTAAATGATCATTTAGTTCAAGTGGGTGAAGCAATAGAGGATGGAGTAGATGTTATGGGTTATACTACATGGGGATGTATTGATCTTGTTAGTGCATCAACTGCTGAACTTAGAAAACGCTATGGTTTTATTTATGTAGATCGTAATGATGATGGAAGTGGAACTTTAGAAAGATATAAGAAAAAAAGCTTTAACTGGTATAAAGAAGTAATTGCAACTAATGGGGAAAGCTTAGTATAATAAGAACATTTATATTAGATTTATATTATTATACATATTACCTTGTGGAAAACTTATTCAATAATAATTTTAATAATCCGTTTTTCAATCATGCTTGAAAGTTTGTTTGAAACAGCGGATTATTTTTATTTTTTGGACATGTAAAGTATTGTTGATACTAAGAATTGTAAGAATAAATACATATTATCAATAAAAATATATTGTTTTTCGATAAAAAACTATTGAAATACAGAATAGATAATACTATAATAATGAAGAGGTGAGAAAATATGAATTTAAAAACAGATTCTTTAAGTAAAGTTTTATATGCAATTATTTTATTTGGACTTATTTCCTTAACAGGAGTTATTATTGCGCTTCCTTGGGTAATGCCAGCTATATTTAAAGATAGTACTTTCTATTCTATGGTAAATCATAATGTACTACTTATATTGTTATATGTAACTGGTATACCAACTTGGATAATCTTATGGATGACTAAAAGATTATCAGAAAATATTATAAAACGCGAACCATTTTCAGAAAGTAGCAGTTTTAGTTTAAAAGGTATTAGTATTTGTGCAATTATTGTTTTTATATGTTATTTGTATACATGTATATTTTTGAGTGCAACCCTTGGAACTATAGTTATTACAATAGGAGCATTTATGGTTTCTCTTATTTCAGCTATTATTTATAGGCTTGTGCAAGTAGCCATAGAAATACAGAATGAAAATGAATTAACTATATAGATGGTTTCGAAAATAGATATCATCAATGGAATGAATAATGAAATAAGTAAATTCAATTATTTTACGGAAGATAGAAGAGGTGATATAAATGTCCATCATAGTTAACTTAGATGTTATGTTAGCAAAAAGAAAAATGAGCATGAATGAATTATCAGAAAAAGTTGGAATTACACTTGCAAATTTATCTATATTAAAGAATAACAAAGGGAAGGCCATTAGGTTTTCAACTTTAGATGCAATATGCGAAGTCTTAGAATGCCAACCAGGAGATTTATTTGAATATGTGAAGAAAGATTAAAAGAAATTTATTAATTAGGTTTATGTTCTAAGTTTTATCTTATAAGTAAATAAAACAATTAATATAGAAGGGGTAAATTATATGAAAGAACAAGATGGAAAATCAATTATTGGTGTAGCCATTGGAACTATTCTATTTATGGAACTTTTGACTCTAGGAGGATGGGGAATAGCGGTACCTATTGCTGTAATTATTTATTATATTTTAATACTATGGCAAAGTAAAATATTAATGATTAAGCAAAATATTACAACGAATATACTTTTAATACCTATAGCTATGACAGCTTTATGTTTTGTATTTTTTGATAATACATTACTCAAATCACTTAATATATTATTTTTATATGGACTAATTGTCTTAAATACAAGTCAACAATTTGGAATTAATCGTTTTGAGTTCTTATCATTTAGATGGTTTTTAGAACTAGTTCCTATAGGAATATTAATGCCACTAGAAAATATGGGTCAACCCATTAATGTTGTAAAAAAAGAAATGAAAGAAAGATCTAAGGATTCTAATAATGTAATTTTTAAAGTTTTAATAGGTCTCTTAATTGGATTGCCTATAGTTTTTATAGCTACAATACTTTTAATGAATACTGATGTAGCATTTGAAAGTATAATAACATTGATATTTGAAAAATTTGATTTTGATTTAATGTGGATATTGCAAAGAATAATTTTTTCTATAATTATATTCTTTCCATTGTATGGCTTTTTCTATGGGTTAAGGAATAAAAAAGACAAGACAAATGAGCAAAAAGAAAAAAACAAAATACAAATATTTGATTTTATCATAGTTATTACTGTTACTAGCTTCCTTTGTGTTGTCTATATGATGTATTGTTTATCACAACTCACTTATTTTATATCAGCATTTAAAGGAATACTGCCAGCAGATTATACTTTTGCAGCATATGCTAGAAAAGGATTTTTTGAATGTATTCCTTTAGGAAGTATAAATTTACTTATAATTATGGTATTAACCTTATTTACTAAAACAGAAAACAGTAAGAAAAAAGGTAATTTGATCAAGGGGTATACTTCTTATCTTGTAGCATTTACTTTATTCTTAGTAATTTCAGCATTTTCAAAAATGTGGCTTTATATTAGTGCATATGGAATTACAATTATGCGTGTTTACGTGTCTTGGTTTTTAATTGTTGGGTGTATAACTTTATTATTCATTGGCATAAAAACATATTATAGCAAGTTTAAACTTACTAAGAATATATTTATGGTTTTTACAATTATGTTTTTAGGGCTAAACTATGCAAATATTGATTATAGAATAGCAGAATATGATGCTCAGCTTTATAAAACAGAAAATGTGAACACGATAAGTGCATTTGATGAGTTAAGTAATTCAGCATTAGAACCTCTTATAAAAATATCAGACATAGATAAAGATAATACTAAACTCATAATAAAGAAATATGAAAATAGAGTATATGGAAAAACAAAGTGGCAAGATTGGAATGTTACAAATTATAAGGCAAGAGAAATACTTGAAAATAGATAATAAAAAAATATATATTAAAGAATACTTATTATAAAAATTACCCTATAGAGTAGACTAATAAAAAATCTACGATATAGGGTATATTTTATAATGTAACTGTTTGATTATGTTTTGAATTTCCTGCATAATTAAATAATGGTGATGTTAACTCAAATTCAAAAGATTCTCGATTTACTCTTCCAACAACTTCGTTGCTATCATATAATTGAAGTAAAAATCCAGCCATTTGTTCACTAGTATGATAACTACCAAAGGACTTATCATAATCATAGCCTTCTATATCATTAGCTGTATTTCCAAAATTCGTTTTTGTAGCAGCAGGTGCTAATACTTTTGCTTGTAATTTAGCATTAGATTCCTGCAATTCTCTTGCCAATCCCTCAGTAAATGTGCTTACAAAAAATTTGCTTGCGCAATAAGTAACAGCATTTGGCACAATAGTATAGCCACCAGCAGATGAAATATTTATAAGATTTGAGCCCTCAATATTTTGATAATCATGTACAAACAGTGAAGATAAAATTACTAACGCTTCTACATTTAATCTAAGCATAATTTCTATCTTTTCTAAATTTTGATTAGCTACTCTCTCATAATTACCAAATCCCGCATTATTTATCCATGTTTCAATCTCATATGTCTTTAGTTGTTGATACAACTCATAAACATTTGACATAATAGATAAATCAACATCTTTAACTACGACATCTAATGATGGATTATCATTTAAAATCTCCATTTTTAATTTTTCTAGATTTTCTGTATTACGGGCAACAATAACTAAATTTTTACCTCGTTTTGCAAATGCCTTTGCAGTTTCATATCCTATACCAGAACTTGCACCTGTAATAACTGTGTATTTATCGTTTCCTTTCATTTGAACCACTCCTTCATTTATGCTATATTTGAAGTATATAATCTAGAGTTAACTCTATGTCAAGCACGAAATAATGTACATTAAAAAAATAATAAATTAGTATACAAGTATAGTACTATTTTTCATGTGGTTAAATATTAAAAGGAGGATTACAAGATGAATTATTCAATCGGAGAATTTTCAAATCTTACTAATATAAGCATATATACATTACGCTACTATGAAAAAGAAAATTTGATTATTCCAGATCGTAAAGAAAATGGTAATCGTTGTTATAGTGAAAATGATGTAATTTGGATAGAATTTATAAAACGATTAAAAGATACTAAAATGCCTATAAAGGAAATTCAGGAATATGCATCATTACGTGCTGATGGTGATTCTACTATGAATGAAAGAATGGAAATGCTCATAAAACATAGAATTGAACTCAAAGAAGAAATTGCAAAATCCAATGAACATCTTAAAAAATTAAATGATAAAATTAATTATTATAAGACGGAGATAGATAAACAAAGGTAATTTGAACTCATTTCTGTATAGTAAATATTTAGATAATTAGAAAATTAAATTTCTATATATAGATATTTCCTATTATTACTAAAGCATATAAAAAAGAATGTAGGAGATTTGTTTTTATACAAAGCTCACTACATTCTCATATATTTTAAAAAATTATCTAAATATCTTATTAAGAATTAAAGATTATGGATTTGTAGTAGGTTTTAACTAAACAATGCTACAAATACTAATGTCAAAGTACTTACAAGTTTTATAAGTACATGAAGTGATGGACCAGCAGTATCCTTAAATGGATCACCAACAGTATCACCAACTACACTAGCTTTGTGTGCTTCAGAATTTTTACCACCATGAGATCCTAGCTCTATAAGTTTTTTAGCATTATCCCATGCACCACCACTATTATTTAGGAAAAGTGCCATGATAACACCAGTAATAGTAGTTATCATTAGAAAACCAGCGGCAGCTTCTTTTCCTAGAACTACACCAACTATTAGAGGTACAAAAAGTACTAATACTCCTGGGAGTATCATTTCTTTTAATGCTCCTTTTGTAACTATATCAACACATGTAGCATAATCAGGTTTTGCTGTTCCTTCCATTATTCCAGGGATTTCTTTGAATTGTCTTCTAACTTCCAATATTACATATTGAGCGGCACGACTAACAGCACTCATTGCAGTAGAGCTAAATAAAAATACAAGCATAGCACCTATAAAACCAGCAATAAATACTTCAGGTTTTCCTATATCAACTGAATACCAAGAATTTAAAGGTACACCGAGTATCTTTTTAACTTCATCTAAGTAAGCAGAGAATAGCAAGAAGGTAGCAAGAGCTGCTGAACCTACTGCATAACCTTTTGTTAATGCTTTTGTAGTATTACCACAAGCATCTAATCTATCAGTTATTATTCTGACTTCTTCAGGAGCATCAGACATTTCTATAATTCCACCAGCATTATCAGTTATTGGTCCAAAGGTATCCATAGCAAGAATGTATGTGCAAGTTGAAAGCATTCCCATAGTAGCTATGGCAGTACCATATAGACCAGCACTTGCAATTCCAGGTAAAGCTAAAGCTGCTAATTTATACGAAATAAATATGCACAAGGATATAAATATTACTGGTAATGCAGTAGATTGCATACCTACAGATAAACCAGTTATTATGTTAGTTCCAGCGCCAGTTTTGCAAGCGTCAGCGATATCTTTTACAGGTTTATGATTTATTGAAGTATAATAATCAGTAATAACTACAAAGATATAACTTAGAAGTATTCCTGCAAGGGCACAACCGTATAAATAAATATAATTTACTTGGGTGCCATTTTCAAGAGTACCACTTAACATGTTCTTAATTACAAAGAATAGAAGTACTGCATTGATTAAGGATGTTATAACAAAACCACCCTTTAAGGCTTTCATAGGGTCATCATTGTCATTTTTGACTTTAACAAGAAATATTCCTACTATTGAGGCCAAGATACCAAAAGCACGCGCTACAAGTGGAAATAATATTCCCTTGAATCCAAAAATAGGATAAAGAGCAACGCCTAGAATCATAGCACCAACATTTTCAGCAGCTGTAGATTCAAAAAGATCAGCACCACGACCTGCACAGTCCCCAACATTGTCACCAACAAGGTCTGCAATAACAGCAGGGTTTCTAGGATCATCTTCTGGAATACCAGCTTCAACCTTACCAACAAGGTCAGCACCAACATCAGCAGCTTTAGTATATATACCTCCTCCAAGTTGTGCAAAAAGTGCAACAAAAGAAGCACCAAAACCAAAACCAACTATAAGAGAAGGGGCTTCTTTAATAAGTGTATCATCACCTGAAATTCCTCCATATATAAGGAAAAGAGACGCAACGCCTAAAAGGGAGAGCGCAGTAACAGCTAGTCCAGTAACAGCACCACCTTTAAGTGCTATTTGAAGAGCATTATTCAATCCTTTTTTAGCACCAGCAGCAGCTCTTACGTTTGAATGAACTGCCATATACATTCCTATATAACCAGATAAAGCAGAACAAAATGCACCTGCTATGAAAGCGATACCAGTTCTGAACGATATTGATAAAGCTATATTAGAACCTTTCGAAGAATTACCTATATAATTACATAATATAATTAAAAATAAAGTTAGAATAGATAAAATAGATATTGTTTTGTACTGTCTCTTTATAAACGCCATAGCACCTTCTTTAATATAAGCTGATATTTCTTGCATTTTATCGGTACCAGTGTCTTGAGAAAAAGTGTATTTAACTAGATAAATAATTACAATGAGCGAAATAAGTATAACACCATAGATAAGAATAAAATATGACATCATTTCCAACATCCCCTTTATTTTGAAAATATAATATTGCTATAATTATATTATACATCAAAATATTCAGAAAATTACAAATAGTTATAAATTTTTCTTAGAATAACAGAGTATATATTTTAAAAAAAGTAATATAAAAAAATCAAGTTATTTCAAAAGGGCTAATATTGAAACAACACGACTTTACTTAAGGCACAATCAAAAAATAACAAGTCCATTTGCCAGCCTATTTTTCATCATGCTGTGTCGGCAAATTGACCTAATAGACCTGCTATGAGGGCAATTTGTCTCCTTGTCTGATGAAAAATATTCATGGCAACTTTGGACTTGTTATTTATTTTCATGTGCCTAATAGAACTATAATATAAAAAAGTATGTCTTAAACACTAGAATTTGGGATCTATTTCATCTCTTTGAATTCTTTTTAAATCTTTTAATCTTAAATGAGTTTTTTCCATTATAGCATCAAAGGTTTCACCATCAATTATCATTTTTTTAGCCATATCATGTACTGAATTATTTTCTTCATCATTCATAAATTATAACCTCCTATAAACTTTTTTATATACATCTAGTTTGTCATTATGAAAAAGAATATATTCACATAAATATTTTTATTTAATTTTACATTAATTTTACACAAAAAATATAAGAATTTAACTTAATAAAGTTAAGATTATAGATAATATTAAACTAGAGATTATTTATTAAGAGCCTATATAGGATATTTAAGATTAAATTTTATGAAGCAGAGTAAAAATATATATAGGGAAGGATGCGTAGTATAGGAAGTGGAGTTTTTAAAGGATAATTCACATAGACAAAATCATGAATATGAAGAGTTTTTTAAAGTAATGAGGACTGCTAATATAAAATCTGTTTTTCAACCAATTATTTCTCTTACTGATGGTACTGTACTTGGATATGAAGCATTAAGTAGAGGACCACAAAATTCTTATATGCAAAATCCAGAGATACTTTTAAAGGTAGCCGAAGAATGTGGTGCGTCATGGGAACTTGAAGAGTTATTTCGATCTAAAGCATTAGAGAGTATTTGTAATAGCAAATTGAATGTGAAAATATTTCTAAATATTAATCCAGCAATTTTTGATAGCTTAAAATTTAAAAATTTATTTACGAAGGAATACTTAAAAAAATATAACCTAAAATGTGAAAATATAATCTTTGAAATAACAGAAAGAGATGTAATTAAAAATATGAATAGTTTTAAAGAAACTATTGAATATTGTAAGAACCAAAATTACCAGATAGCAATTGATGATGCAGGTTCCGGAAATTCAGGACTTAATAGGATATGTTATATTAAACCACATTATATAAAGTTAGATATGGAACTTATTAGAGGCATTGATAAATGTTCAACTAAACAAGCGATAGTTAAGAGCATGTATGAGTTTTCAAAATTAACAGATTGTAATCTAATTGCAGAAGGTATAGAAACAGAAGATGAACTTAAGGCACTTGTAGATATTGGAGTCCAATTTGGACAAGGATATTTTATTCAAAGACCAGAAGAATGTATAATTCCAATTAAAGATGAGGTTATTGATATAATAAAAAAATTAAATGTAAAAGAAAATGATCAATATGGATACAATATAGCTAATGTATATATTAGTAGTATATCTAAGAAGATGGAATCATTAGAATCAGAGCTATTAGTATCTGAGATAGATTCCAGATTCAAAAAGGATCAAGGTTTATTAGGAATTTGTGTAGTAGATGATGGTGATGTAAAAGGAGTTGTTACAAGGAATTCTTTTTATAGTAAATTAGGTTGGCAGTATGGATATAGTTTGTATTCAAGTAAGGCCATATCGAATATAATGAATACAAGTTTTTTAAGTGTTGATTATAAAATGCCAATTGATATGGTAATAAAGCTTGCAATGGCAAGAACAAATGATACGTTGTATGATTTTGTAACAGTAACAAAAGATTCTAAATATTATGGGATAGTAACAATAAAAGATTTAATTGAGAAAACAATTGAAATAGAAGTAGATAATGCTAGACATTCAAATCCACTGACAGGTCTCCCGGGCAATGTGATAATTGAACAAAACCTTGAAAAGTGTATTTCGTCAAAGGCAGAATATTGTGTATTGTATTTTGATATTGATAATTTTAAACCATATAATGATGTATATGGTTTTGAAAATGGAGATAAAATAATAAAATTTTTAGCAAAAGCAATAAATTCTAATATTTCATGTGACGACTTTATTGGACATATTGGTGGTGATGACTTTATTGCAATAGTATGTTCTTGGGACTCAGATAAAATATGTCAAAAAATAATAAATGATTTTGATTCACTAGCACTTGAATGCTATGAGGAAAAAGATTTGAAAAATGAATATATAACAGCTCAAAATAGACATGGCATAGTAGAAAAATTTCCTTTGGTTTCTGTATCTATTGCTGGAGTAACTAACAAGAAAAGAGAATTTGCTAGTATTTATGCTTTGGCTAAAGAATCAAGTAAGCTAAAGAAGAAATGTAAACAAAATGGTGGGAGTTGCTATCTGATAATTTAATATCTATATAAAAGGCTTAAATATACTTAAAGTGCGGTGAGCAAATGATTTTATTTCAATCATTTGCTCACCGCACTTTAAGTATGTGTATTGTAACTATTTAATTCATGTTTAAATGGTAAGTTTCAAATTATTCTCCAAGATAAGCACTTCTAATACTATCATCATTAAGAAGTTCTTTTGCATCTCCAGACTTTACTATTTTACCAGTTTCAAGAACATAAGCTCTATCTGCAATTGCAAGTGCCATATTAGCATTTTGTTCAACTAAAAGTATAGTTGTACCAGTTTTATTAATTTCAACAATTGTATTGAATATATCCTTAACAACAAGTGGTGCAAGCCCCATTGAAGGTTCATCTAGTATAAGCATTTCTGGTCTATTCATTAATGCTCTACCGATTGCAAGCATTTGTTGCTCACCACCAGAAAGGGTACCTGCTTGTTGTTTTACTCGTTCCTTTAATCTTGGAAATTTAGAAAAGACCATTTCCAGATCCTGTTTGATTCCAGCTTTATCATTTCTTAAATAAGC
The DNA here is from genome assembly GCF_019977655.1 of Clostridium gelidum. Taxonomy (NCBI): domain Bacteria; kingdom Bacillati; phylum Bacillota; class Clostridia; order Eubacteriales; family Clostridiaceae; genus Clostridium; species Clostridium gelidum. The sequence goes on along the minus strand of NZ_AP024849.1, from coordinate 5,914,070 downwards.
ACCTAATTCTAGATTTTCTAGAACACTTAATTGTGGAAAAACTCTTCTTCCCTCCGGTACATGAGAAAGACCTAAAGAAACTATCTTATTAGCAGGAACTTTATTTAACTCAGAATTTTTAAAAGTAACAGTACCTGATTTTATTGGTTCTAAACCCGATATGGCTCTAAGTGTAGAAGTTTTACCAGCACCGTTAGCTCCTATTAAAGTTACTATTTCACCTTGTTTTACCTCAAGAGAAATATCTTTTAATGCATGAATTACACCATAGTATAAGTTAATATTATCTATTTTTAGCATGTTCTTATGCCTCCTCTCCAAGATAAGCTTCAATTACCTTAGGATTGTTCTTAATTTCATCTGGAGTGCCTTCAGCAATTTTTTTTCCATAGTCAAGAACTGCTATTTTATTGCAAATCCCCATAACAAGTTTCATATCATGTTCTATTAAAAGTATTGATAAATTGTATTTATCTTTAATCCAATTTATTAAATCCATAAGTTCTGTTGTCTCTTGAGGATTCATTCCAGCTGCAGGTTCATCTAATAATAATAAAGAAGGCTCAGCGGCAAGTGCTCTTACTATTTCAAGTTTTCTTTGTTCTCCATAAGGAAGATTATTAGCTAATTCATCTTTCTTTGTATCTAGAGAAAAAACTTTTAATAATTCAATGCTCTTTTTTGTGATTTCAGCTTCCGCTTTTTTAAATTTAGGAGTTCTAAATATAGAATCAAAAAGAGAATATTGTATTCTGTAATTAAAACTAACTTTAACATTATCAAGAACAGTAAGGCTAGAAAATAGACGAATATTTTGAAAGGTTCTAGCTATTTTCTTTTTTGTAATATTATAAGGCTTAAGACCTTGAATTTTCTCTCCAAGATAAGAGATAGTACCTTGAGTTGGAGTATAAACACCGGTCAACATATTAAATACCGTGGTTTTACCAGCTCCATTAGGTCCTATAAGCCCAACAATCTCTTTTTCATTTATAGTAAGATTAAAATCCGAAACTGCTTTTAATCCACCAAATTCAATTGATAAATTTTGAACGTCTAACATTTACTTAAGCCTCCTCTCCATTCTTTGATTTCGTAGAAGTTTTATCTGGTAATAACTTTTTAAATATGTTAAGTGAAACTTCCTTATCTCCGAGTAGTCCTTGAGGTCTAAATATCATAAGGATTATTAATGCTAATGGATAGATTAACATTCTAAATTCTCCAAGTCCTCTTAAGAGTTCTGGTAAGAAAGTTAATACTATAGTAGCAATGATTGAACCGGATAATGAACCCATACCACCAAATACAACAAAAGTTAAATAATCTATTGATTTGTTAAAATCAAATGATGCTGGTTGTATATAACCCATGTAGTGAGCATAAAGTCCACCCGCAAGTCCAGCAAAAAAGGCTGCAATAATAAATGCTATCATTTTATATTTAAATGCATTTATACCCATTGATTCAGCTGCTATTTCATTCTCACGAACAGAAAGCATTGCTCTACCTTGGGATGAATGAATTATATTGTAAATAACAATAACGGTAACCACCATAAATAAAAACGCTAATGTAAAATTAGTTTCTCTTGGAATGCCTGTAAATCCACGAGCACCACCAACTAAATCAATATTCATAATAATTATTCTAATAATTTCACAAAAGGCTAAAGTTGTTATTGCAAAATAGTCTCCTGTAAGTTTTAAAGTAGGATATCCTATTAAAGCTGCAAATACACATGCAATTATTGCAGCAATAAATATTGAAACAATAAAGGGCATACCAGCTTTTTGTGTTAATACAGCTGATACATAAGCACCAATTGACATAAATCCTGCATGACCTAAACATAATTGTCCTGTAAATCCAACTATTAAGTTTAGGGAAACAGCTAAGATAATATTTATTAGAGCTAAAGTAATAATTCCTTTATAATATGAATTTATAACATTCATACTCATTAGTCCCATTAAAATTAAGTATGTAATTAATATTAACAATGTAAAACAAACTATCTTTTTACTAAAAAACTTCTTCATATCAACACCTACACTTTCACATTGGTCTTTTTACCTAATAGACCAGAAGGCTTAATTAAAAGTATTATAATTAAAACTGCAAATACGATTGCATCTGAGAAATTTGTTGATATATAAGCCTTAGAAAAGGTTTCAAGTAATCCAATAGCAATTCCTCCTAAAAGGGCTCCAGGTATACTTCCAATTCCTCCAAGTACTGCTGCAACAAAGGCTTTAAGTCCAGGCATAACTCCCATGTAAGGAGTTATACTAGGGTAAGATATTGCAACTAAAACTCCTGCTATACCAGCTAAGGCAGAACCTATAGCGAATGTAAAAGAAATAGTGTTGTCAACATTTATACCCATAAGAGAAGCAGCTTCCATATCTTGCGAAGAAGCTCTCATTGCTTTTCCAATCTTAGTTTTGTAAACAATAAATTGAAGAAGAACAACAAGAAGTGCAGATATTGCAAACATAAGTATTGTTTTCCATTCAATTTGAATAGGTCCTATATTGATTGACCCAGCATTGATTAAATCAGGAAATGGCTTAGGGTTAGATCCAACTAAGATTCTCATAAGATTTTGTAAAAATAAAGAAACTCCAATTGCTGTAATAAGCAATGTTATTCTTGGAGAATTTCGGAGTGGCTTATAAGCAATCTTCTCTATGATTATTCCTGCTAAAGCTGAAACTACCATTGCCACTAATAGTGTTGGTATTAAAGGTAGTCCAAGGGTTGAAGCAGAATAGAAGCCTGCAAAGGCTCCTATCATATATATTTCACCATGGGCAAAATTTATTAGTTGAATAATTCCATATACCATTGTGTAACCTAATGCTAGGAGGGCATATACGCTACCTAAAGCTAAACCATTAATAAGTTGTTGTAAAAATTCCATAGTATATTCCTCCGTTTAAAATATTAAGGATTAACCTTACCGGCTAAAACCTTTTTGTTACCATCAACTTTAATGATAGCTGCACTCTTTATAGCACTTCTGTCACTATTAAATTTGATATTACCAGTAACACTAGTCATTTCCATTCCAGCTAAAGCATCTTTAATAGCAGCACCATCTGTTTTGCCAGCCTTTTCAATTGCCTTTACTAGAATTTTAGAAGTATCATATGAAAGAGCTGCAAAGGCATCAGGTTCTTTGTTATATTCTTTCTTATAAGAGTCAACAAATGATTTTACAGCAGTATCTTCATCAGCAGAGTAGTAGTGATTAATGTATAATGCACCATTTACAGCATCTTGACCAATTTTAGTCAATTCTTCTGATTCCCAACCATCTCCACCAAGCAATTGTGATTGTATATCCATTCCTCTAGCTTGTTTAGCAATAAGACCAACAACGTTGTAATAATCAGGTAATACTAATACATCCGGACTATCACTTTTAATTTTTGTTAATTGAGCTTTAAAATCAGTTTCCTTCTCACTACTATAAGTAAGGAATTGAGTTATTGTTCCACCAGCAGCTTCAAATTTTGCTTTAAAGCTATCAGCGATTCCTTTTGAATAATCTGAACCAGAATTATATAAAACAGCAGCTGTTTTAGATTTTAATGTTTCACTAGAATATTTTGCAAGAACTTCTCCTTGGAATGAATCAACGAAACAACCTCTAAACATATATTCCCCACCAACTTTGGTTATTGTTGGTTCTGTTCCAGTTGGTGTAATCATTGGTATTTGTCTTTCAGTTGCATTTTTAGCAACTGCAAGTGTTGCACCTGATGTAACAGGTCCTAAGATTGCACATACTTTTTCATTATCAACTAACTTATTAAAAGCTTGCAGTGATGAATTTGGTTCAGCTTGATCATCTTCAAAAATAAATTGTATTTTCTTGCCATTAATGCCCCCACTGGCATTAACTTCTTTTTCTAATAATTGGGCTCCTTCTTTTACAGATATACCATAAGTAGAAGCTGCTCCAGATAATGGTCCAATTGCTCCAATTTTAATTGTGTCCCCTGTAGCACCACTTGTACTTGATCCTGTATTTCCCCCACAACCAACAAGTAGTGTCATAGCCATTACAGAAGCTAAAACTCCTGAAAGTAAAGTCTTTTTCATAATTATCCTCCTCATTTTCAATAAACAATAATATTAATATGCTAATTTATTGAAGAATATATTAACATATTAACATATTACGAATATTTATATTAGAGATATAATATCATATCAGATAAGGAACTACAAGAATGATATTTAATATTTCATGGTAAATATAATAAAAAAAAGTATGAAAACATTATCATTTATATAAGGAACCTAAAAATAGCAGTATAATTAAAAAATATGTAGCTTAGTACTAATTTATGTTAAATTAGTATAGATTATTCGTAAAGGATTAGGATATGTTTTGTTGGTGCAATGGTGCATAGACAGTGATATGAAATAGTGGTATTAATAATAGATAGAATTAACATAAGGTTTTAATAATAAATTCAAACATATTAGGCACAATCAAAAAAATAACAAGTCTATTTGCCAGCCTATTTTCCATCATACTGCGTCGGCAAATTGAGCTAATAAACGCGCTATGAGGGCAATTCGTCTCCTTGCCTGATGAAAAATATTCATGGCAACTTTGACTTGTTATTTATTTTCATGTGCCTTAAAGAATGATGAGGTTGAAGTGAAGTGAATAGAGAATTATTAAATTTGAAAAATATAAATAATATTAATGGAAGATATTTTTATTCTATTAATTACCCTGTATTTGAAGAAGACTTATGTAAGATGGAAATGAATTATCTTTTTGATAAAATTCCAAGTGAAAAGTATTTATTTTCGGATTATTATGTAGAACCATCAAGAAGTCCTTTTATAAAAGATATGATTTCAATAATATATGAAGAAGATTCATTAGAACAAATAGTACAGAACATTGTAGAAGATAAGTTATCTTATGATGACTTTAAGGTGTGTTATATAAAACTTGAAAATGGAGATGTAAATTATGAGGAAAGACTTAGAAGCGTAAGAGAAATAGGATTTGTTATAATTGGTCAGTCTGAAATGCATAATCCTAAAGTCATGCTTGGAGTAACTAAGGTTAATGGTAGATGGATATTTGGAGAATATGAAAGAAATAATTATGAGTGGCATATTCATGATAAGAAGCCTTATTCATATTCAAACTCATTGAGTCTAAGAGTATCTAGAGCATTAGTTAACATAGCAGTTAAAAATAATTTGGGTTGTAAATTAATAGATCCATGTTGTGGAGTAGGAACTGTTGTTATTGATGCTCTTTCAATGGGGATTGATGTGAAGGGATATGAAATTAACAAAAGCATCGCAGAAAATGCACAAAAAAATTTAGAGTTCTTTGGATATAAAAATGTAATAACTAGTGGTGATATGCATAATATAGAAGAAAAATATGATGTGGCTATCATAGATTTACCGTATGGTGTATTTACACCAACAACTCTTGAAGAACAAACAGCTCTTATGAAAACCGCACGTAGAATTACAAAAAGATTGGTTATAGTTACCTTTGAAGATATGGATAAACATATCATAGAAGCAGGATTTGATATTCTTAATAAATGTTATGTTTGCAAGGGCAAGTTTAAGAGATATATAAATATTTGTGAGTAGAAAACAAAAGAACATATTTTATAATAAATAATCTACATTAATAAGTCTACATTAATAAAACTATAATTAAGTATAATCTGATTATAAAATAAATGATAAAACATTAATATGTATGGGTACATTTGCATTGTATCCATACATATTTTATTATATAAGTAAATAAAAAAGGGGGTTTTGCAATGGAAAGAAAATCAGTAAATAAAAATCTTGCGCAAATGTTAAAGGGCGGAGTAATCATGGATGTTGTCAATAAAGAAGAGGCTATCATTGCAGAGAAAGCGGGGGCTTGTGCAGTAATGGCGCTTGAAAGAGTACCTTCTGATATAAGAAAAGAAGGTGGAGTAGCCAGAATGTCAGATCCTAAAATGATAAAGGAAATTCAAGAGGCTGTATCAATTCCTGTTATGGCTAAAGTTAGAATAGGACATTTTGTAGAGGCTCAGATTTTAGAAGCACTAAACATTGATTTTATAGATGAAAGTGAAGTTCTTACACCGGCTGATGATGAATATCATATAAATAAAGAGGATTTTAAAGTTCCATTTGTTTGTGGTGCAACTAATATTGGGGAAGCACTAAGAAGAATTGGAGAAGGTGCATCAATGATAAGGACCAAAGGTGAAGCGGGTACTGGTGATGTAGTTCAAGCGGTTAAGCATATGAGGACTATGACAGATCAAATAAAACAAATACAAAGTGCATCAAAAGAGGAATTAATGACTTTAGCTAAAAACTTCAATGCACCATATGATTTAGTTAAATATGTTTGGGAAAATGGTAAATTACCTGTAGTTAACTTTGCAGCAGGTGGCATTGCAACTCCAGCAGATGCAGCTCTTATGATGCAATTAGGCTGTGATGGAGTATTTGTAGGATCCGGAATATTTAAATCTGATAATCCAGAAAAGAGAGCAAGAG
>NZ_AP024849.1:5755000-5902500 GCF_019977655.1 Clostridium gelidum | reverse complement strand
ATCAGGCCGCAGAGAATAGGCACAAGCAACTGTTTAACAAAAACACAGGTCTCTGCTAAAGCGTAAGCTGATGTATAGGGGCTGACGCCTGCCCGGTGCTGGAAGGTTAAGGGGAATGCTTAGCACGTAAGTGCGAAGGTGTGAACTTAAGCCCCAGTAAACGGCGGCCGTAACTATAACGGTCCTAAGGTAGCGAAATTCCTTGTCAGGTAAGTTCTGACCCGCACGAATGGCGTAATGACTTGTGCACTGTCTCAACTGCAAATCCGGCGAAGTTGTAGTGCGAGTGAAGATGCTCGCTACCCGCGATTGGACGGAAAGACCCCGTAGAGCTTTACTGTAGCTTAGCATTGAATTTCGGTATTGTCTGTACAGGATAGGTGGGAGACTGGGAAATCAGAGCGTTAGCTTTGGTGGAGTCGTTGTTGGGATACCACCCTGATAGTATTGAAGTTCTAACTGGATGCCATGAAACTGGTGACAGGACATTGTTAGGTGGGCAGTTTGACTGGGGCGGTCGCCTCCTAAAATGTAACGGAGGCGCCCAAAGGTTCCCTCAGAACGGTCGGAAATCGTTCGTAGAGTGCAAAGGCATAAGGGAGCCTGACTGCGAGACCTACAAGTCGAGCAGGGACGAAAGTCGGGCTTAGTGATCCGGTGGTACCTCGTGGGAGGGCCATCGCTCAACGGATAAAAGCTACCTCGGGGATAACAGGCTGATCTCCCCCAAGAGTTCACATCGACGGGGAGGTTTGGCACCTCGATGTCGGCTCGTCGCATCCTGGGGCTGAAGTAGGTCCCAAGGGTTGGGCTGTTCGCCCATTAAAGCGGCACGCGAGCTGGGTTCAGAACGTCGTGAGACAGTTCGGTCCCTATCCGTCGCGGGCGTAGGAAATTTGAGAGGAGCTGTCCTTAGTACGAGAGGACCGGGATGGACTGACCTATGGTGTACCAGTTGTTTCGCCAGAAGCATAGCTGGGTAGCTAAGTCGGGAATGGATAAACGCTGAAAGCATCTAAGTGTGAAGCCAACCTCAAGATGAGATTTCCCATAGCGTAAGCTAGTAAGACCCCTTGAAGACTACAAGGTTGATAGGTCAGAGGTGTAAGTATGGTAACATATTTAGCTGACTGATACTAATAGGTCGAGGGCTTGACCAATTATTTAATCAAGTTGTAAAATATACATTAATTCTATATGCAATTTTGAAAGAACAATTCTTTCAAAATGCTTGACATATTATATTTTTATAAGTATAATATTGCTTGTAACAATCTCGTGACGATGGCATAGAGGTAACACTCCTTCCCATTCCGAACAGGACAGTTAAGGTCTATAGCGCCGATGGTACTGCACGGGTGACTGTGTGGCAGAGTAGGACGTTGCGAGGTAATTCTAAAAGAGATAGTAATATACTATCTCTTTTTTAGTGCAAGTAAAAAAGTATTTACTACTACTAATATTAAAATAATAGTATTAGAAGAAACAATATTAAAAATAATCCACAACAAGTCACAATGATTTTAAATATATTGTGGATTATTCTTAATTATATGTGGATATCTTTAAAAGGAACAGTAATATATGCATAGTACCATTCATATATTCTAATTACTCTAAGTAATAGTATAGATCAACTTTAAGTAGCAGGATAGACGAAGTATTTACAAGAAATCAAATTAGTGGTACAATACCAATAAATTCAATAACGAAAACCTTAGGTAGAGGTGCCATTAATAAAGAGTACTTATTATGAGTTTGCAAACGTTGATTAATAAGGAAAGGTATTATGGCCGAAGATTTAAATTATGTAAAGATTTATTTCTGGGTATGCATAGAATATGTGCATAACTGTCACGAAAGTGGAGAGCTACAAGGATTTGCTGAAATTGAAAATAGTAGTAGTAGTAATAATATTATTGTTTTTTAGTTTCAGATAAAGCTTTATGCGATTAACTCTACCCGTTGGTATATATACTAACGGGTTTTCTTATTTTATTAAGTACCTCTTGGGGTTACATTGTACTTTGTGGGTATATTGTTTCCCTTGAGGATACATTGTGACCCTTGTGGGTATAAAACAAATTTGAGGAGTTGTAATAATTTATGAAAATTGAAGGAGTATTAGTACCATTAGTAACACCATTTAAGGACGGAGAGGTAGATTTAAAATCTTATGAAAGAATGGTTAATCATTATATAGAAGAAGGGGTAAATGGGATTATACCACTTGCAACAACTGGCGAGTCGCCTACTATTCTAGAGAATGAATATGAAGAAGTTTTGGCTAAAACTATGGAGTTTAGTAATAATAGAGTACCAGTATATGTAGGGTTAGGTGGAAATCATACTAGTGAAGTAGTTAAGAAATTAAAGGTAGCAGAAAGGTATAATGTGGATGGTATATTATCTGTAGCACCATATTATTCAAGACCAAATCAAAGAGGATTGTATGAACATTTTAAAAGTCTATCTGAAGGAACTGATTTAGATATTATAATTTATAATATCCCATATAGAACTGGAATAAATGTTGAAAATGAAACTATTCATAGATTGTCAGAATTAAAGAATATTATAGGGTTAAAAGATTGCTCAGGAGATATGAGGCAAACAACTGATTTGTTGATTAATCCACCAGAGGACTTCTCAATTTTAACGGGAGAGGATGCATATTTCTACATAACACTTTTGCTTGGTGGACAAGGTGGAATAATGGGATCGGCTCATTTAAGAACTAAAGAATTTATTGAAGTCTATAATTTGGTTAAAACTAATAATCATCAAGCTGCATTAAAAAAATGGAAGTTATTATATAATATGATACCATTTTTATTTGCAGAGCCTAACCCTACACCATTAAAATATTCTTTAAAGAAATTAGGGTTAATAGATTCAGATGAAGTTAGATTGCCATTAGTTAATATTACAGAAGAATTAGAAAATAAATTAAATAATATTATTAAATTATAGATAATTCACTTAATTTGTTTTTAAAAATTTAAATGGGTATAATATATTATTGGAAATCACTTACTAAATAAATAATTAAATGTTAAATTTAAATGTCAAAATTATGCTTTTATTGTAATAAAAATGTATATTTTGTTTTGACTAGTATAAAAAATAGGAGTAAGATGAAAGCTGACAAGTTAAATAAGGAAGTGATTAAAAATGATGCCGAAGTTCTTTTATATGATTAAGAACAAGGAAATTACAAAAGCACAAGTTATGAAAGATATCATAGCTGGAATTATAGTTGCTGTAATAGCATTACCATTGTCAATAGCACTTGGTATATCATCAGGCGTGTCACCTGAGAAGGGTCTTATTACAGCAATATTTGCCGGATTTATAATCTCATTATTAGGAGGTAGTAGAGTCCAAATAGGTGGCCCTACAGGAGCTTTTGTTATTATAATTTATTCGATTATTCAGGAATATGGTTTAAATGGACTTATTACTGCTACAATAATGGCAGGAATTATATTAATTATAATGGGAGTATTAAGATTTGGATCATTAATTAAGTATATACCACAAACAATAACTATAGGATTTACAGCTGGTATAGCAGTAACATTAATGTCAACGCAAATTAAAGATTTTTTTGGACTACCAATTGACACTGTGCCAGCAGAATTTTTTGCTAAATGGGGAAGTTATTTTGCAAACATAGGGTTATTAAGTAAATGGTCTTTGATAGTAGGGGTAGGATCTATTATTATAATCGTGTTTTGGCCTAAAATTAATAAGACAATACCAGGTTCGATGATTGCATTGATAGTTGCAACTGTTTTTGTAAAAGTATTAAACTTACCTGTAGAAACTATTGGAAGTAGATTTCAAGAAATTTCATCAGTAATACCAATGCCAATACTTCCAGACTTGAGTATGGCTACAATAAATAAATTGTTTGCACCTGCTGTGACAATTGCTATTTTAGCAGCATTAGAATCATTATTATCAGCAGTAGTAGCAGATGGAATGATTTCAGATGCACATGATTCTAATATGGAGCTTGTTGCTCAGGGGATAGCTAATATTACATGTGGATTATTCGGTGGAATACCAGCTACAGGTGCCATAGCAAGAACAGCAGCTAACGTAAAATCAGGTGGAAAAAGTCCTATATCAGGAATGATCCATGCTATAACATTATTAGCTACCATGTTAGTTTTAATGCCTCTTGCAAAGATGATACCTATGACTACCCTTGCTGCAATCTTAATGGTTGTATCATATAATATGAGTGAATGGAGAGCTTTTAAAGGATTATTAAAGGCTCCTAAAAGTGATGTTATTGTATTATTAATCACATTTGGATGTACAGTTGCATTTGATTTAGTTGTTGCAATAAGTATTGGAATGATTATGGCAATGTTCTTATTTATGAAGAGAGTATCAGATACTACGGAAATTAGAGATTTAGTATATGATGAAGTTTTTGATGAGAATATAGCTAGCGTACTAGAAAAAGCAGAGGGGAAAATACATGTATATCAAGTAAATGGACCGCTGTTTTTTGGCGTAGTACAAGAGTTTATTGCAAAAATGAAAGAACTTGAATCTTCTGTTGAGGTTGTTATTTTAGATATGAGACATACCCATGCAATAGATGCATCTGCAATAGATGCATTAACTAGATTGCTTAAGCATTGCAATAAGTTAAACATAAAATTTTGTTTAACTCATGTGCAAGAACAACCAAGGAAAGTATTAAATAAAATGGGATTCGTAGTTCAAATTGGAGAAAGTCATATATATGAAACTAAGACAGAAGCAATAGAAATAGCTTATGAGTATATAAAATGTCTAGAGGTATCTTAAATTAAAGATATTTTTGAATTTATATTTTACATATGAATAATTTAAATAGGATTAATAATAGACAGTGTAAATTATTAATCCTATTTTTGTAATTTATAGCAGTATTAATTAGAGTATTTTTTATTACAAATTAATTATTTCCGAGGAAATAATAGGTATATATAATTTAAATAATATTAAAACCCATAAGTATACAACTAAGAGACTGCATATATAAGTGAGTTTTGCAAATAATATTATTGAAAAAGTTATAAGGAGTGATAAAAATGGATGCAAATTCGTCTATAAAATGTTCTGTTGAACAATGTCAATATCATGCACAATCAAAGGATTATTGTACATTACAAGAAATCAAAGTAGGTACTCATGAAACTGATCCAACAAAAGTTGAATGTACAGATTGTGAGTCATTTGAAGTAAGATAGCTTTAAATTTCACTTGAATTTAGAGAGATGTTCTAAAAAATAGTTTTTTAGAACATCTCTTTCTGATTTTATTTAAAAGTATAAATTATAATAAATAAAATTAACAATCTATATGGATTTAGTTTTTTGAAAAAACTAATATAATAAAGTAATATGAATAAAACTTTTATAACAAATATGCCAATAATATATTATAATTAAATTTAGGCACAATCAAAAAAATATTCATGGCAACTTTGGACTTGTTATTTATTTGATTGTGCCTTAAATGAAGAAATTGATTATAAAACTATATAGAGTAGCGAGGTATGTTTAATTGGAATACGATTGGGAAAGAAAATTTCCATTTTTAGAAATTGATAAGAGTATAGTGGGTAGGCTATTTGACGGGATTTTAGAAGAAAGGAATATCATTAATATAATCCCGATAAATGAGGGTTGTAGAACAACAAATTATATTGTAGAAACAAATGAATTTCAAAAAAAATATATTTTAAAAATATTTTTTTCAACAGAGCAAAACCATAAGAAAGAAATCAAATTATTAACAAAGTTAAAGGAAACTATTCTTGTGCCTAGAATATATAAGATTAGTACTGATGAAATTATTCAAAACAGAGAATATGCAATTTATGAGTATATGGAAGGGAAGAGTATAGGAGAAGCTATAAGTGAAGGATATGTATTGGAAGAAATATTTGTTAGAGATGTTGCAAGATATTTAGCTAAAATACATAATCATAAGTTTAATAAAACAGGATTTTTAGATGAAAATTTAAATTTAAAAGATGAATTACCTCCACTTATTTCATGGTATGAAGAATTTATGGGAGATAGAGCTCAAAAACGTCTAGGTAAAAGTATTATACAAAAAATTAATAATATTATTAAGAAAAATAAAAAGATATTAGATAAACTAGATGAAAAAGTTAGGTTAGTTCATGGCGATTTTCAAGGCACTAATATATTAATAAAAAATGGTCAAGTATCTGGGATTTTAGATTGGGAATTTGCAATGGCAGGACACCCTTTAGCAGATATAGGTCAATTTTTTAGATATGAAGAATATTTCAACAATAACTTATTACAAGCATTTAAGAATGAGTATAACAAAAATTCAGATTATAAGTTAGAAAAGAATTGGTATAAAATAAGTAAACTTCGAGATTTAGTTAATTTAATTCAGATAATTAATGGAGAAGAGGATATGCCTAATAAATATTCCAATATAAAGAATATAGTAATTAATAATATAGATATATTGGATAATAAAGATTTGAAAAAGGAAATGAAAATTATTAAGTTCACTAATTGATAGGATATAAAATAGCCGTATACTTTTATAAATATTTTCAAATATGAATTGACTTTTTATAATCATATAACTATAATGTAAATAAATACTAATTTAATGACGAAGGTGTCTAATATAATGTGATATTATATTGGGTGCCTTTTTATAATTTGAATAGTTCTCATGACAATGGAGTCAAAGCTGAACCAGCTTGGCTCCATTTTTTTGTCATTAGAAATTTAGTTTTTACTAAAAGAAAAAATTATTATTAAGAAGGGAGGCATCATAATGAAAAGTCAAAATACAGTTATCGTGAATAACAGAAGTAAAGTAATCAGTGTTAATTTTCTCTATGCAACAACCATGATTGTTATTTTTCTGGGAATATTTTTTAGTATTTTCAGTTTAGTCAACCATGTCAACTTTAAAGTTTTAAATTCATATGTACCAGGTGAAGTATTTGGATTTTTGGTTCTATACCTTGGCATACGATATTATTTATCAGTTACTAAATTAAAAGAGGAATTACTTAAAACTTCGTCAAAATTTGAATGGAGTAATTTTAAAGGAAAAAAATTAAAAAAACTTTCACTAAAAAAATAACACAATTTTTTATTCTAACAACTACAAAAAATATTATTATTTTAAAGGAGGCTAATTTATGAAAAAGTCAGTAAAATTAGGTGCAATTATATTATTTTTAGGTACTTTAGCGGTAATGTTAGTTTTAGCACTTTCACCAGCAGGAGGTTCAGATCCAACAGGAGCTTCTTACGTTGCTGCAACTGGAGCTGAAACATTAACAGATGTTGCAACAACTGCCAATAAGGGTTATTACGGAGCAAATTTCACATGGGTTATGATAACCGGCTTTATGGTTTTCTTCTTCCAATGTGGATTTGCAATGGTTGAAACAGGATTTTGCCGTGGTAAAAATGCAGCTCACACAATGACAATGAACTTTATGGTATTTTTAGTTGGAGCAATAGGATATTTCTTAGTAGGATTTGCCCTTCAATTTGGTGGATCAGGTGGTGCTGCTGGACTTGGAACTGGAGGAGCGGCTCTAGATTCAATGCTTTCTATACCTGGTCTTGGTGGTATTATGGGTTATAAGGGATTCATGTTATCTGGTGCAGGTATTTATGATCCAGGTATTTACGCATTGTTTTTCTTTCAAATGGTATTCATGGATACAACTGTTACAATTCCAACTGGTGCTGTAGCAGAAAGAGTAAAATATTCTGCCATTATTATTATATCCTTGTTTATTTCAATGTTCTTGTACCCTCTTTTTGGAAACTGGGTATGGGGCGGAGGCTGGTTATCTACCCTTGGTAAGAACTTTGGATTAGGTCATGGTGTTGTTGACTTTGCTGGTTCTGCTGTTGTTCACTCAATGGGTGGTATGCTTGCTTTATCAAGTGCAATTGTTATAGGTCCTAGAATTGGTAAATTTAAAAAAGACGGAACTGCAAGACCTTTCCCTGGACATGATATACCAATGGCTATTGTTGGTACAATTATTTTATTCTTCTGTTGGTTCTCATTTAATGCAGGTTCAACATTAAATGCTTCTGATTTTAGACTAGCTGTAGTTGCGACTAATACAATGGTAGCTGGTGCAATAGGTGGACTTGTTGCGATGTCATATATGTGGATTAAATTTGGAAAACCTGACCCATCTATGACTGCAAATGGTGCCCTTGCTGGACTTGTAGCAATTACTGCTCCTTGCGCATTTGTAAATGCTCCTTCTGCCTTCTTTATTGGTGGAGTTGCTGGATTACTTGTATGTGTATCCGTATCATTTGTAGAAAATAAATTAAAACTTGATGATCCAGTCGGTGCAATTTCTGTTCATTGTGTTAATGGTCTTTGGGGTGTTCTTGCTTTAGGATTATTTGCAGATGGTTCTTATGGAGATGGTATAAATGGTGTTGCTGGAGGTGTAACAGGATTATTCTTTGGTGATGCATCTCAATTCGTAGCACAACTAATTGCTGTTGTAGTTTTATTTGTCTGGGGATTTGGAGTTTCTTATATATTCTTCAAGATTCTTGATAAAGTTTGGGGCATAAGAGTATCACCGGAAGATGAATTAAATGGTTTAGATATTCCTGAGATGGGTGTTACTGCATATCCTGATATGCAATTAGTAAAATCCCCTGAACTTGATTATAATTCAGCAGATAATATGGAAATAAAACAATTATTAAGGTTTAAAAAAGATGCAAGATCAATATAATATAAGGAAAAGGAGGTAACGTTATGAAGAAGTTAGAAATTGTTATTAAAAGTGAAAAATTAGAGGAATTGAAAAAAATATTAACTGAATGTAATGCTAATGGTGTTATGATTTCAAATATTATGGGATATGGTAATCAAAAGGGCTACAAAACTATTTACAGAGGTACTGAATATAATGTAAATTTATTACCTAAGGTAAAAGTTGAAACAGTTGTAACTCCTGAAGTTGCAGAAATGATAATAGATAAGGTTTTAAAAGAAATTAGTACAGGTAATTATGGAGACGGAAAGATTTTCATATATGATGCTGATGATATTGTGAGAATTCGTACAGGTGAACGTGGAAAAGACGCTTTATAAAATAACGAGTTAGTATAATATTGATAAGAATAATAAGAAAACCACCAATTTTAATGAAAATTTGATTTAATATAATCAAATTTTCTAATAATGGTGGTTTATTTTTTTATGAATTATAGATACTCAGGAAATATAGATAATGAAAATTACTCTAAACAAATATGAATGTTAATTATATGATGGATAAATTAACATTAATTATAGATTTTGAAAAATGCATTGACAAATTTATAATGAGATAATATAATATAGAATATAAACAACGGTGTTTGTGAAATGTACTTGGAAAAGGCATATTTCACAAGCACCGTTTTTTATGTAACAAAATTACGATGTTGTAATGTGTTAAGTAAAATGGCTTTGCAAAGCTAACTTTCAAAAGTAATGGGGCGCAATTACTTTTAAATTAATATTTGTTTTGAAAAATTATTAAGAAAATTAAGTAACTAAATAGATTTAAAAATTTAGAATTACATTCATTATTTTAAAGGGGGACTTTTTATGGAAATTAATTTAGGCGACAGTGCTTTCGTAATGATTTGTTCAGCACTTGTATTTGTAATGACACCAGGACTTGCATTCTTTTATGCTGGAATGGTTAGAAGAAAAAATGTTTTAAATACATTGATGTCATCATTCTTTATTTGTGGATTAGCATCAGTAATGTGGGTTTTAGTAGGGTATTCTTTATCTTTTGGAAATGACTTTCATGGAATAATTGGAGGACTTAATTTCTTTGGCATGGTAGGCGTAGGTGCTGAACCTAATGCAGCATATGCAAGCAATATACCTCAATTACTTTTTGCAGCATTTCAAATGATGTTTGCAATAATCACACCAGCACTTATAACTGGTTCGTTAGTAGGAAGAATGAAATTCTCAGCATTATTCATATTTGTAGCAGCATGGTCACTTTTAGTATATTATCCACTTGCTCATATGGTATGGGGAGATGGTGGATTAATAAGAGCTTTAGGAGCTGTTGATTTTGCAGGTGGTAATGTAGTTCATATAAGTTCAGGTATTTCAGGACTTGTAGCATGTATAATGTTAGGCAAAAGACGTGGGCATGGTATGATGTCATATAGACCTCATAATATTCCATTTGTGGTTCTTGGAGCAGCATTACTTTGGTTTGGATGGTTTGGATTTAATGCAGGTAGTGCACTTGGAGCTGGTCCACTTGCAGTTCAAGCTTTTATGACAACAAATACTTCAGCGGCAGCAGCTATGCTTTCATGGATGTTAATTGAAAAAGTGAAACATGGCAAACCATCATTACTTGGAGCAGCAACAGGAGCAGTAGTAGGATTAGTTGCAATTACACCAGGTGCAGGTTTTGTCTCAATTTGGGCATCAATTATAATAGGTATAGTAGTATCTCCAATTTGTTTCTTCTTTATGGAAAAAGTAAAAGCTAAATTTGGATATGATGATGCACTTGATGCTTTTGGATGTCATGGAGTTGGAGGAATCTGGGGTGGTATTGCAACTGGATTATTTGGACAAACAGCAATTAACTCTGCAGCACAATGGAATGGACTTTTCTTTGGAGATGTTAAACTTTTAATTGCTCAAATAATGGGTATTGCAATAACAATAGTATTTGCAGGTGTGATGACATTCTTAATTATAAAAGTTATGAAGTTATTTATGGATATTAGAGTTGAAGCTTCAGAAGAAGCTGATGGACTTGATTTAGCTGAACATGGTGAAACAGCTTATCCTGCATTTAACGGTTTAGATTAATATATAGTAATAGATTTATACTAAGATTTTTGGTACAATTACAGTATAACAAACTAGATTAAAGTAAAAGGTTATAATTAAAGCAACATATATGTGTGTACCATATGCTTATTGCAGATGTATGATTAGGGAGGAATATATTATGAAAAGAATAGAAGCAATTATAAGACCTTCAAAGCTTGAGGATATTAAGGAAGCATTGAAAAATAGTAATATAAATGGAGTAACTATCAGTCAAGTAATGGGATGCGGACAACAACGCGGCTGGAAGGAATACCATAGGGGTACTGAAATAACAACTAATGTATTACCTAAAATAGAAGTAAAGATAGTTGTTGAAGATGACCAAGTAGAAGAAGTTATTGAATTAATAACATCAATTGCTAGAACTGGAGAAGTTGGGGATGGAAAGATATTTATTGTTGATATTGCAGAGTGTATAAGAATTAGAACTGGTGAAAGAGGAACTTCTGCATTATAAGATAAATATATAATATAAGAAGATATGGTGTAAAAAAGAGTATTGTATCTGAGATTATTAAGATAATTTATTAGTAGAATATATGAGACAGTAGATAAATTTGTATAACACAAATTTATCTACTGTTTTCTATTTTAAAATTTAAATTTATCTTAAGAATATAAATTTTTGTTTAATAATTGGAGTATTTGATATACTAATATTAATGATATATTTAAATGTGGAGTGTTAAGGCATATTCAAAGAAATAACAAGTCAGAATGCTAGTCTAATTTCCTTCATACATCATCAGCATGTTCACCTAATAGCCCACTATGAGGCAAATATACTTCTTCGTCTGAAGAAAAATATACATCGCATCATGGACTTGTTATTTTCTTTCATATGCCTAATATAAATTTATATTGCTAATGGCAAGGAAATTGAAAGGGAGTATGTTATGAGTGATAAGGAAATCTTTTTAGACATAGAAAAACATTTACTTAGTGATGAGAAACCATCTGTTTACCTGGATGAATTATTAAAAGAAGGTACGCTTGATAAGTATCCATTCTCAATGATTAAGGATTTGCAGGAGGTTGAGCAAAATCCTAAATTCCATCCAGAAGGAAATGTATTTATTCATACAATAATGGTTGTTGACGAAGGGGCAAAAAACAGAGAAAAGAGTAATAATAAAAGAACCTTTATGTGGTCACTTTTATTACACGATATAGGTAAGAAACCAACTACTAAGATTAGAAAAGGACGATTAACTTCATATGATCATGACATTGTAGGTGCAGATATGACTAGGTCATTCTTAACTTATTTTAATGAAGAAGAAAGTTTCATAGCTGAAGTAACAGCACTTGTAAGATGGCATATGCAAAGTTTATTTGTAACTAAGAATTTGAAGTTTCAAAATATAAGCAATATGTTAGAAGATGTGAATATCAATGAAATAGTTTTAGTTTCACTTTCTGATAGATTAGGTAGAGGAGGTTTAGATGATAATGAAATTAAGAATACCGAAATTGAAGTAGGTAGATTTAAAGAAAAGATAAGCAATTTTTATAAGAATAAGCAACCTGAAGCAAAAAAAAGCTAGTATGATAACTTTATATAATAGGGAAAAGAGACTATCTAAAATCATTTCAAAAGATAGTCTCTTTCTTTATACTAGTCTAACACTATAAGTTTTTATTCATACCATATTCATATTATATTTATATAAGAATAATTTTTTATTGTATGTCACAATTAAAAATTATGCCATCCATCCTAATCCGTAGAATAGAATACCAAGAATGAATATTCCAAAGATAATCCAAACTGCATTAACTTTCATCTTAAGCAACTTCATACATGCGAATGTAGCTAATAATGGAAGTAATCCTGGTAATAATGAATTTAAAATTGTTTGAATAGTTGTTATTTCAACAGTTCCATCTGCCTTAGCGATAGTTGAAACAACTATTGGGATATTTATTGTAGTCCATCTATTAACAAGAGCACCCATTACAAATAATCCAAGGATAGAAGCACCTTCTGTTAACTTTTGAAGTTTACCACCAGCCATGTCTGCAACGATAGTAGTTCCTTTGCTATAACCATAACTAACTCCATAGTATCTGATTGCAAGACGAACTGCATTGAATATTACAAAGAATAATATTGGTCCAAGTATGCTACCTGTTAATGCTATTGAAGCACCTAAAGCAGCAGCAACTGGTCTTAATGTACCCCAGAATATTGGATCACCAACACCTGCAAGAGGTCCCATTAAACCTATCTTAAGACCATTAATAGCACCATCATCAATATCAGCACCATTAGCTTTTTGTTCTTCCATGGCTGCTGTAACTCCGAGTATTGGAGCAGTAACAAATGGTTGTGTATTAAAGAACTCAAGATGTCTCTTAATAGCTTGCTTTCTTTCTTCACCAGTATATAATCTCTTAATTACTGGAACCATTGCAAAACAATATCCTAAAGCTTGCATTCTTTCGTAATTCCATGAACCTTGGTGAAGGTTTGAACGAATGAACATGCTTGTAATGTCACTTTTGGTAAGTTTTTTTTCTAATTCTTTACTCATAATATTTTACCTCCTATTCCAGTTTATAGTTCATCGTCTTCATCACTAGATGAAGTAGATGTAGTATTAACAGCACTTGCATTGAATTTAGGGCTTAATTGAATGTAGATTATAGCAGCTACAGTTCCAATTACACCTAAAGCAACTAAGTTTAAGTTAGCAATTGCAGCGACAACGAATCCTAAGAAGAAGAAAGGCATTAGATGCTTTGCTTCCATCATATTGATAACCATTGCGTATCCAACTACAACTACAACACCACCACCAACTCTAAGTCCGCCAGTTACAACGTCAGGTATAGATGCTAACATGTTTTGAACAATATCAGTACCAACAAACATAGCAACGATTACAGCTGGAATTGATACACGTAACGCTTGAACGCATAGAGCGCCAATATGACAAATATCAATTATTTTAAGATTTCCAGTTTCAACAGCTCTATCTGCTTGATGTTGGAAGAATACAGTAATAGTTCTAGCAAGTATAGTTAATACTTGACCAGCTGCAGCAATAGGAATTGCAATAGCGATACCAGCACTTACATCTTGCTTGCCAGCAATTACTAGAATAGTAGAAACGACACTAGCTAAAGCAGCATCAGGAGCCATTGCAGCACCGATGTTCATCCAGCCAAGAGCCATCATTTCAAGTGTACCACCAATTATAATTCCGGTTCTTAAATCTCCTAAAACAAGTCCGATTAATGTACATGCGATTAATGGTCTGTGCGTTTGAAATTCATCAAGAACACTACCCATACCAGCAACACATGCGATTATGAAAATAAGAATAATTTGTAATGTGTTAATTTCCATAATAATACCTCCCTATTAAAAATTATTTATATTTAAGCTAATAAATATACAAAGTTAAATGTAAATGTTTAATATATGTTTTAGAGTAAAAATGTAGTTAAACTACATTTTTACAGGAACTACATTTTATCTATTAAATTCATAATGTAAATTTTTGAATCAGAAGCAACTTTTCTCATTTCTAATTCTATATTTTTATCATTTAAAGCTCTAAATGCTTTAACATCTTCATCATTTACTGAAACAACACCATTTATTTGAGTCTTACCTTCTTTAAAAGACATTCCGCCAATATTAACAGTTTTAATATCAATTCCAGCTTCAACTAATCTAAGAACATCTGCAGGATTAGTGAAAAGAAGTAATGCAATATCATTTTCATATTTAGGGTTATTAATAACTCTAATTGCTTTGTCTATACCAACTACAGAAGATTGAACACCTGGAGGTGCCACTTGAGTTAACAAAGTTCTTCTTATTTCATCGTTTGCTACATCATCGTTACATACGATGATTCTTTGACATTTTGTTTCCTTTGACCATACTGTAACCACTTGTCCATGTATTAATCTGTCATCGATTCTTGCTAATGCGATTTTCATTATAATTCATCCTCCTCGATATTTGTGTTTATTTCTTTAACAAATTGTTTTATAGATTCTTTACCAGCACTTTGTGCAATTGCTAATAATTCAGAAAGACTTGAAAAATCTCTGCTACCAAAGACTTCTAATAACATTGGAAGGTTAACCCCTGTTACAATTTCCATGCTGTCATTTTTCAATGCAAGTATACTAGCTGCGTTGAATGGGCTTCCTCCGAAAAGGTCTACCATAAATAAAATTCCATCAGTGCAATCTAATTCATTTATAAGCGTATTATATTTATCTACTAAATTTTCTGTACCTTCGCCTAGTTTAAATGTTACAACACCCACGTTTGTTTGAGAACCAAAAATCATTTCTGATGATTTGACAAGCTCTTCTGAAAAGCTTCCATGAGTACTTATAATTAATGCGATCACTCTTTATCACCCTTTCATTATTACAATTAATATTTTGTGTTTAGGTCTATGCTAATATATATAGCAATTAGTGTGCCAAGATAGTGTATCAAAAAGAGTAAATACTCTTAAAGATACAGCTTTAGTATAATTACAGAAATATAACTATAATAAAATCAATACACTATAAATAGGTATTGATACACTCCCGTATAGAAAACGATATACTTTTATTAATAAAGTTATAATTTGATACTAATGTTGAGTTTAGTAAAAGTCTAATATTCATTAAGCATATCAACCATATAATATAGTTCATCGTTGGTTAATGAGATAGATAGTGAGTTCTTGAATATTAAGCTAGCTTTATTTAAGGCAGATAAACGGTCTTTATTTAGTGTATCAGGAGATTCTTTATACTCTAAACCATCATTTAAAATCATCCGTTCTAAGGCACAAGCAACATGTAGCATAATCCTTAGTTTGTCAGAGTTTTCATAATTTATACATAGAGATTTCTCAATAGAGATAACAAAGTCTTCTAATAATGAACCTATTTTTTCAGGGTTAAGAAATGTCAAAAGTTCTCTAAGGCTCTGTTTACAAAGGTTTTTTAGAACTATTTGATTTTCTTTTTTATCATTAGGAGCAATAATAGTATTTCCCTCTATTAAATTTTTTAATACTTTTTCTCCAGATCCATCAATTAAATTTTCTAATGATATGAACGGAATTCCCATATTAGGATTTTTGATACCAATAAGAGCTATAATTTTATTATTTTTAGATATATGATTTATAGATTTAATTAAATTATCTAATCCAGTAGGAAGTATATTGATAGTATCTGTATTTATGTGATCAGCAGTGATATTATCTACAATATCTTGAACTAATTCTTTGAGTTTAAGAGCTGCCCCTTTGCCAGTAGAACAAATTGTAATAATAACACCATCAGTAGCAGAAGTTTCATCAGAAATAAGCTTGTTAGTATATCCTCTAAAATCAGTAAGCAAATATGAATAAACAGAATTTAAATCTGTATCACAAAGAGAACATTTTCTAACAGCTTCTAATACTAATGGGGTAGATACCATATCAACGCTTTTAGTGATGATTCCAGTTTTCTCCGTAATAAGGTCGCCAAAGGTATTTAAAGAACCCATATCCACTAAAAGAAGCACTCCTTTACCTTCATGAACTGCTTTAACCTTTTCGATTACAGTATCTAATATATTAGAAGGGGTCATATCAAGAGGCATATCTACAGCTGAAATGTTATCAGCATCAAAAAGTTTTTTAGCTACAGCAACCATACTTGTAGCTGTACTTGAACCGTGAGCTGCAACTACAATACCTACTCTTTCTTGATGTGATGATTCTTGAATTGAAGTTAAAAGCAATGCAAGATACTCAATTTCAACAGGTGGAACTGTTAAGTTATAACGTTGTTCTATTAATGCATGAATTTCTTTAGCGACTGAATATTCTTTACTATTAATAGTTGATGCTAACTCAAGAGGCGATGAGAAAGAAACTGTCTTTTTCTTAATGCGATTAAACAATGCGCTAAAATGAAGACTTGTAGCATAAATAAATCTTTCATTTAATTTTATATTTAATCTAGCTTCAGCTAAAATTTTTATCTCTTCAGCAAAATCAATCATATCTTTATCAACAATTTTTAATAACCCTTCTCGACGATGAGTATCATTTTTAAACTTAGCATAAAATTGTTTTAAATGAATGTTAATATCAGTAGTTATAAAGTCTTTAATGTCCTGATCACCCATGCCTTCTTCTTGAAGAGCAGAAGTTTTATCTTCTATAATGTTATAAATGTTAAATGGAGGTTCATATGCATCGGTTTCTAAAAAAGTCTTATTGCCATCAGGTTGAATAGTAATTGTATTAGGAATTATGTTCCATGCTGCTGCATTATCCTTCACTTTATTACTTAAAAGAAGAATTCCATTTTTTATATTAGGTGGTAACAAATTTAAATTTATATCAATACATTCATTCGTATTAATGCAATTTAAAAAACCTTTTGCACAAGCTAATTGAATATTAGATTTTAATTGGCCTACATTACCAAAGGAAGTGCTGCCAATTAAAGCCTTAATAGCTTCTGCTGAAATTTTTATTGTTTTATTAACTCTTTGAGCTTCTTTTGAGATTAAATAGTGTATTAATTGAATTTGATCATCAATAGGTCTTTCATCGAAATCAGGGATAGATATGGTTATAGGAATTCTTCGTACAAAAGTTTTAAGTAAAGTAGAATTAGGATCTTCTGTGGTTGCACCTATTAATAGTACACTAGCCTTGCGGGTTCTATCAGTTTCCCCAAGTTTATTGTACGTTCCTGTATCCATAAAGTAGAATACCATTTCCTGTCCTTCTGGTGGAAGTCTATGTATTTCATCTAGAAATAGAATACCACCATTAGCCTTTGAAACAATACCATCTTTTTCTTTTTCAGCACCTGTAAAAGCACCTTTAATATGTCCGAAAATATAAGACAAAAGAAGTTGTGGATTGTTAGCATAGTCAGCACAATTGAAAACAACAAAAGGTGCATCCTCAGGCAATTTCTTTATATATTTGGAATATTCATACATAATGTTAGCAAATAAACTTTTACCAACACCTGTACTACCAACTATCAATGTATGCAATCCATTTGGTGGATATAATAAGGCTGCTTTGGCTTGCTCAATTTGATTTTTTAAACTAGAGCCTGCACCAATCAAATCGTCAAATGGTGAGTGGTCTTCAATGATTTCCTTTGTTGCACCAGTTAAAGAACTGATATCTGATAGTTCTTCTAAATCTTTAGGTAATTTGATAGAAAATATGTCTTCAAGGCAATTTCTATCAAAATATAAAACAGGCCTGTTTTTAATTTTAATTATTTTCTTTTCTCTGCACAGAGTATTAAGCTCTTTTGAAACATTATTTCTTAGGATATCTAATGCATCTCCAATTTCTTGTGAACTAAATCCGTTCTGCTGCAAAAACTTATCTTTATCAAAACTTTTGGATGATTGTAAAATGTAGTCATAAATTTTATCGATACGCTTCAATAGTGATCACTCCTTTCAAAGTACTATTGTAAGTCTTTAAACAAGAATATTCAATAGTGTATTGATACTGCTAATTGATACAAAAGAGCAAATATGTGATTAGTGTATTAAATACACTAAATCAAGCAAGGCTTACATATATACATTAATCCTAGGTAAATAAAAAAATATTTAAACAAATTAGCAATTAATAAATATTATATAGTGATAATAAATATATTAGGAGGATAATATGTTTAAGATTTTTTCTTTTGGATTTGGAAATATTACTAGTTTAAGTAATAGAGAAAGAATAAATACAATTATGAATTCTTTTTTAGACAACATTTATATAAATGAAGTTACAGAGAATTATAGATATACTGATACAAATGATAAGAAAATAGAGGAATCCAATGAGATGGATTTTATTGAACTTAAGCAATACGAAGATATGTACTTGTTAGTTATAGATTTAAAGGGTATTGATCTTCGAGAAGTGAGTATAAGATATGAGCTCGGAATAATAGAAATAAATTTGAATAGAGCAGAAGTAGAAAAAAGCAGTTTTTGGGATGTTTCTGGAAATGTATTTGTTAAGAAATCATATAATAAGAAGTTTGAAAATATTGAAGAAATAGATACGAGTCAAATACTCAAAAGCATTGATAATGGTATTTTTAGTATGAGAATGCAAAAAAAATATGCAGTGAAAAGTGTATCAAGTATAGTAGATGTGGATTCTTACGAAGAAAATGTAGATAATTAATAGCATATGTGGATAAGTACAAAAAAGAGTGTGGATGATATTTAATGTGAAAAGGTAATTTAGAATTTTTATATTTATATATTGCAAATAAATTTTACAGTTAGCCACTGATTAGCAGATAAATTATATTTTAATTGTAAAATTATTATTGCAACATATACCTATAAGAAAATTAAAAAATAAAAAAGGGAGGATAAGCTCTAGGTATATACCTAAAAATAAATCTTCCCTTAGTAAGAGTATTAAGTTAATAAAATGTTATTATCTCTTACGCTTATTGGCAACTTCAACGTTAACTCGCTTAGAATTAATCTTTCCACCTGGACATTTATCTAATATTTGATTAGATACAGTTTCATTTACTGTTACAAATGAGAAGTTTTCCATAAGATCTATTTGACCAATTACTGAAGTATTAACACGTGTCATATCTTTTATGTAATTAATTAATATTTTTGGAGTTAAACCATCTCTTTTGCCGACAGAGAAGAATAAACGAACATCGTCTTTTTTAGGTGCATCTAAATTATTTGAACTATAATCAAAAACACTTTCATTTTCAAACTTAATTTTCATTAAAGCTGCAATAATTGATATTGGATCATTAGCTTCAGCTAATTCTATTGCACTTGGAATAAATTTAGTAAGTTCTCCAGCGTTAATAGCTTCTTCAACTTTTGCGACCATATCTTTAAACTTTTTATTATGGATTGCTTCAGCAGTTGGAACTGGTCTTTGTGTTATTGAACTTTTAGTAACATTTTGAATTTGTTTAAGCATTGATAAATCTTTTGGAGTTACTAATGAATAAGCAATACCGCTTTTATCAGCTCTACCAGTTCTACCAATTCTATGAACATAAGATTCAACGTCTTGAGGTAAATCATAATTAAATACATGAGTTACGCCTTCAACATCGATACCTCTAGCTGCAACATCTGTCGCGATTAATAAACTTAAAGTACCTTTTTTGAACTTATTTAAAGTTGATTGTCTATGAGTTTGAGTCATATCTCCATGCATTCCTTCAACCATATAGCTTTTTGATTGTAATTCTTGCACAAGTTCGTCAACACCTATTTTAGTTCTGCAAAATATTATAGCTGACTTTGGATCATCTAGATCTAATAATCTACAAAGAGCTTCTAATCTATGCTTATTATTAATCATAAAATAGCTTTGTTCAATCTTAGATACAGTCATTGAGCTTTTTTTAACACTAATAATTTTAGCATCTGGCTTCATATATTTCTTAGCAAGCTTAGCTATTGGAGCAGGCATTGTTGCAGAAAATAATAAAGTTTGTCTTTCAGCTGGAGTATGGCTAAGGATTTCTTCTATATCATCAATAAATCCCATGTTAAGCATTTCGTCAGCTTCATCTAATACTAAAAACTCTACACTTTCTAAATGAAGGCATTTTCTTTTTATAAGATCCAACATTCTTCCAGGTGTTCCAACAACAATATCCACAGTGCCTTTTCTAAGAGCTCTCATTTGTCTGTCTATTGAATCTCCACCATAAACAGCTAATGTTTCAAGTTCTTCATATTTAGCAAGTCTTTGGATTTCATCATTAACTTGAACTGCAAGTTCTCTTGTTGGTGCTAGAATAAGAGCTTTTATTCCTGATGCATCGCTCATTCTAGTGATAATTGGTAAAGTATATGCAGCAGTTTTTCCAGTACCAGTTTGTGCTTGACCTATTAAGTCTAAACCCTCAAGTGCTGCTGGAATACTTTGTTCTTGTATTTGAGATGGTTTCGTAAAACCAAGGTCTGATATTGCTTTTACAATACTCTCCTTAAGACCTAATGTAGCAAATTGATTATCATTCATTAAATATCCTCGTTTCTTTATTTTAAAATTGGGTAGTTAATACTTTAATAATTAATACTAAAATATTATTCATAAGTCAAATGAACCTATTATAACATAAAAAACAGATGGATGTCAAAATTAATTTTCAATTAAGTATATTTAATTTTGTGCAATTATATTATAACTAGTAAAAATTATATTTTACTATATGTTTAACATTTAGCTTGAAAGTTATGCATAAATAATTTTTATATACATGATAGTTTATTTTATTACCATAAAAATGAGTGATTTGAAATTTTTTTAAGTGGCAGAATTATATATATTAATAATTTTTATAACTACCACTTATAATAGAATGAACGGTTTCTGGTAAGTTTTCTAATTCTTCTTTGCTTAGTTTTGTGACATCTATTGGAGGATGTATTACTAATTCTACGTTTGCACCTTTGATCATGTTATTGTTTGATTCCAATAACTTATAGGTTCCATTTATAGTAATTGGGACTATTGGACATTTAGATTTGGTAGCAAGTTTAAAGCTACCACCTTTAAATTCATCAACAGGTTGCCCTTTACTCCTAGTTCCTTCGGGAAAAATTACCATTGAATAACCAGATTTTAATAAGTTAATACCTTCAACTATGGATTGTGCAGATTTTCTTAAATTATCTCTATCCATAAAAATGCAATTCATATATTTCATCCAAGTGGAAATAAAAGGCCAGTTTTCAAGCTCTTTCTTTCCAATAAACCCCTTTGGCATATCAATGGCGCTTAATAATAATGGTATATCAAAATTACTTTGATGATTTGATACAAATAGTACAGTTTGATCTTTAGGAAGATTATCTACACCTATAACATTAATTTTGGCACCAGATGCATTCATAACAAATCTAGCCCATTTATACGCTACTTTCTGAATATAGTGATCTGTTTTTTTTATGTCACCTTTATTATTTAAAAGTTTTACATTAATTCCCAAAAAAGAAGTAACAATAAAACTTACTAGAAGACAGGTATAAAAAAATATAGTTCTTATTATCACCTATAACACATCCTTAATAAATTAAATTTTATACTAATCAGTATATTATAAAAGTCAATCTTTTAAAAGCTTTAATAAATTGCGAACATATTAAATTTAGATAAAATTAATATAAAATTAAGTAAATATATAGGGAAAAATAATATTAATAAATGTATAATATATATTATAATGATTAATTCTATGAAATAGTATAGCAAAAATAATTTACATAGGCAGGGGAATTTTAATGAATTTAAATAATATAGTGGATATAAAGGACATTAATGAAGAAAATATAATAGGATTAACATCAAAGGAAGTTAAACAAAGAATTAAAGAGGGAAAAGTTAATAATATTCCTAAAACACCATCAAGAACTATACCTCAAATAATAAGAGCAAATTTATTTACAATGTTTAATGCTATAAATTTTGTACTTGCAGCAGTAATCATTTTAGCGGGATCACCTAAGAATGCAATATTTGTGGGTGTTATTATAGTTAATACGCTAATTGGTGTAGTTCAAGAAGTTAAAGCAAAGTATACACTAGAAAAATTATCTGTTATAAGCATGGCTCACGCAAAAGTTCTTAGAGATGGAGAAATACAGAAAATTCCTATAGAAGAGATTGTTTTAGATGATGTACTTTACCTAGAAACAGGGTTACAGATATTAGCAGATGGAGAAGTTTTATATAGCAATGGATTAGAAATAGATGAATCTATGTTAACTGGAGAAGCAGATGCCATTCTTAAGCGCACTGAAGAAAAATTATTATCTGGTAGTTTTGTTGTAGCTGGAGATGGTTATGCCTTGGTTAAAAAGGTTGGAAAAGAAACTTATTCTTCAACGCTTGCAGAAGAGGCAAGGCAATTTAAAATAATAAACTCGGATTTACAAGAAGCAATAAATAAAATTTTTAAAGTAATACTATTCATTGTACCGCCGTTATCAGTTCTACTTATAATAACTCAGCTGCGAATTCCTGGGAATACATGGCAAGATGCTGCTATAGGAGCCGTATCGGGAATTGTTGGAATGATACCAGAAGGACTAGTTTTGCTAACAAGTGCTACATTTATAGTTTCAATTATAAGATTGTCTAAATATGATACTTTAGTTCAAGAATTAAGTGCTACAGAAGTTTTAGCAAGAGTAGATGTACTTTGTTTAGATAAAACAGGGACTTTGACACAAGGAGATTTGAAATTATCAGAAGTTAAAAATATTGGTGATAGAGATTCAGAAGAAATAGATACAATATTAGCAGCATTAGTTAATAATGTTCCAAATAATAATCCAACACAAAAAGCTATTTTAGCTAGATATGAAGAATATGACAAGAGTATAAAGTGTATTGACAAAATTGCATTTTCCTCTAAAAGGAAGTGGAGTGGAGTTACTTTTGAAGATCTTGGGACATGGATTCTTGGTGCACCAGAAATAATATTAAATAAGGAATATCATTTCATAGAGCATTTGGTTAAAGAAGAAGCTCAAAAGGGAAAAAGAGTTTTATTATTAGCAAATCTTCATAATAAATTAAATGAAGATTTAGAAGGAAAGATAGAAAGTGTTGCATTAATATTGATTGAAGATATTATAAGAGACGCAGCTCCATATGTATTGAAATATTTTAATCAACAAGGTGTAGATGTCAAAATAATATCAGGAGATAGTCCTGTTACAGTTTCAGAAGTTGCAAGACGTGCTGGGGTGAAGAATTGGGAGAATTACGTTGATGCAAGAGATCTGCCAGAAGATGATGAAAAATTAAAGGAATTAATAAATAGGACTTCTGTTTTTGGAAGAGTTTCGCCACATCAAAAGAAGAAGATTGTTTTAAAGCTTCAAGAAATGGGTCATACCGTTGCAATGACAGGTGATGGAGTAAATGATGTACTTGCATTAAAATCATCAGATTGTGGAATCGCTATGGCAAATGGATCCGATGCAACTAAGGCTGTAGCACAATTAGTATTAATGAAATCAGATTTTGCTGCACTTCCTAAGGTTGTTGAAGAGGGAAGAAAACAAATTAACAATTTAGAAAGAGTTTCAGAATTATTTTTATCAAAAACTGTATACTCGGTAATATTATCATTTATTTGCTCAGTAATGTTTATAGAATATCCTATATTACCAATACAGCTATCTTTAATAGGAAGTTGCGCTATAGGAATTCCATCATTCTTCTTAGCATTATTACCTAGTGCTGGTGGTGTTAAAAAAGGATTTTTACCTAGAATACTTACAGTTAGTATTCCAAATGGAATATTACTTGCCTTATTTACACTGGGTACATTTTTGATAGCATTTCAAACGGGGTTACCAATGATGTACAGTAGAACTTTATCAGTATTAATGTTTGCAGGAATTAGTATGGTAATACTATTTAGAGTTGCAAGACCGTTAAGTAAATTTAAAACAGTAATGTGCTTAAGTATGTTTGGAATTATAGTCCTTGCATTTTTAACTCCAATTGGACGATATATATTTAGCTTATCTGAAATACATTTAAAGCATTGGATAATATTATTAACTGTAATAGTACTATCAAGCCCTTTAATAACTAGGATTGTAGATATATTTAGAGTCAGAGTTAATAAGAAATTCAAAGTTAAAACAATATAAAAAACAGAATTAAAAAAGGTTATCTTAAAGATGTGATTAAGATAACCTTTTATAAATACCCAAAATATTCATTATAAATTTGACAATAGTAAATAATTATAATAGAATTTATGAGTAAGAATTAAATGTTTAGTTTGATTCTTTAATATATGCTCTCATAGTTAAATGGATAGAACAGTCCCCTCCTAAGGGACAGATGTGGGTCCGATTCCCACTGGGAGTACCAATGAATAACAAAGAATGGCTTAACTGTAATGGTTAAGCCTTTTCTTATGTGAAAAGTTGTACTACAAATTGTACTAAATTTTTAATTCAGCTTTTTTAGTACTATGTTGTACTAGGCACATATCTAAAAATACTATCAAGTAAATCTGCAGTATTGTTTTTCATATCTTCCATAACATGAGTATAAGTATCTAATGTAGTAGATATATTTTTATGGCCAAGTCTTTCAGATATGACCTTTATATTTTCACCATTGAATATTAATAATGTGGCATGAGTATGCCTAAGAGCATGAAATGTTATTTGTTTGAGCCGCATATAATCTTCAGGAATTTTTTTATTTTCTCCTTTTAGATCATCAATAGATTTTCTATATTTGTGTATGGATTTCGTAAAATTCATAGATAGGTTTCTAGGATTATACATTGTACCTTGAAGATTTAATACTATGAAGTCAGTATCAAGTGAATCACCTTTAATAGACTTTAAATAATCAGTTAACATTTTAGGTAAACTTATCTTTCTATAACTTGTATCAGTCTTTAATATCTCTGAAAATACTAACACTTTTAACTCTCTATCATAAATAACTTGATTATTAACAGTTAAGTTATTTGTATCAAAATCAATATCACACCATCTTAGACCACATAATTCACCAACTCTTAAGCCAGTAAATATTTCTATTAAAATAGGTGTATAGAGATATGATCCATAAATCCTATCTAAATAAAAATCAATTTCTTCTTTAGTCCAAAACTCGACTTTAGGTTTATTCATAGGCTGTTTTTCTATATCGGTAGGCAGGTTATATATTAATTTACTCTTTTGAGCATATTTCAAAACACCATTGACCGTTTCCATTATTTTTTTTACACTGGAAGGCTTAAGGCCTTCGCCTATAAGGCTATTATAAAAATCTTGGATGATTGCATTAGTGATTTTATTAAGCCTGTATTCACCTAATTTAGGCACTATATGAGTATCAATTCTTGATCTATAATTGGTCCTGGTATTAATACTTATATGTTTAGATTTATATTCATTAAACCACTTATTTATATAGTCCTTAAATAAGGCATTACTTTCAGTTGGAGCAATAAAACCTTTATTTTTTTTACTTAATATATCAGTAACCCATACTTCTGCTTCTTTTTTAGTCTTAAAGCCTTGTTTTCTTTCAACATTCTTTTTGCCACTTGTATATCCAAGACTTACTGTTGCTCTCCAATTGGGTTTTGACTGAATTGAGGATATATTTTTATATGTTGCCATCTATTCACCTTCTTTACTGCATAAATTTAAGAAATATAACATTAATTATTCTTCAATTTATACATTTCAAATTTAATTGTATTTAGGACGCTTTTAACAATAATATCAAATGATTCTCGAGACAAATTGTCTGCATTGTATTGCAAGCATTTAATAATTTTTATAATACTATACCTTATACCATCTGAATCTTCTGGAGAAGAATTTATGTTATCAAGGTCAATAAGTTCCGAGCATGATAAAAATTTAATTTCTTCTTCAATTGTAATATCATTTTCTTTTTTAGGAGAAATAATATCAAGTACTTTATCCATTTTTTCAGGAAGATTATTTAAATTATCCATTATACTTTTTAAATCATATTCTTTAATTTGTTCATTCGTGTTTTTCTCATTTTTTAATGCAAATGTAAGTATATCTAAGGTTTCTTTGAGTAATTTAATGTTTGATTCCAATTCATTCATTTTAGATTTTATTGTGTATTGTCTATTATCTATAAAATTAATTTCTTCCTTGAATTCATTTATATTAACTAAATCATTAGTTGAAACGCCAAGAGTATCAGCAATTTTATTTAAAGTTTCAATTTTAGGATTTCGTCTATTATTTTCATAATATTTTATAGCGGATTCAGAAAGCGAACAGTTTTCAGCTAATTGCTTTTGCGTTAAACCCAGTTTATTTCTGTATAATTTTATATTTTCTCCTATTGACATAAGAACACCTCCTATTAGAATAATAACATTAAAGTACACATTTGTAACTAAAAAGAATAGAAAAGTTTACAAAATACGTTGACAGGTACACAAAAGTAAACTATTATTATGACATAAGGGTTACAAAAGTAACTGAATGGAGGTGTAAAATGGAATTAGACTTGCATAAAATAAAAATTGCTCAAGCTAAAGCTTGTTTATCAGTTAATGAATTAGTAGAAAAAACAGGACTTGGAAGAGCTACAGTCTCTAAAATACTTAATGGGGTTAATAATCCATCAATAAAAACTGTTGGATTATTAGCGAAGGCACTAAATATTGATGTATCAGAAATAATTAAGGTTGAAAAGTAATTTCTAATAAATATAAAAACATATCTATAAAGTTCTAAATGACAACGCAAGTATTGACATAATTAAAGGTGCACACCTTGAAAAAAAATTATATGAGGAGGTAGAGTATGAGTAAAGCATTAGTGTATAAGGTAACAGAAGTAGCTGAAATAATAAATAAACCACCAGCGACGGTAAGAAATGAAATAAGAAAAGGAAAGATTAAAGCAACCAAAAGTGGAACTGAATATTTAATTGAAAAATCAGAGGTTGATAGGTATTTAGGGATTGCTACAAATGATGAAAGTCTAAAGAAGGATTTAGAAATAGCAGAATTAAAGGGGAAAATTAAATCATTAGAAACAAAAGTACAAGCTTTTAAGAGTGTAGCAAGTTCGTTAAACAATATTATTGGAATATAGAGGTGAGAAGATGAATAAAATAAGAAGCTTTAGAGGTATTACAGCAGAAAAACTAATTCAAACTTTGAAACAGATACCAGGAGATACAAAAATATGTATAGAGTTATTAGGTGATAATTTCCCAATAAAACAGATTGAAGAATGTACTTATAATGATTGGAATAATGGTAAGAAAGGAGAAGAACATAAGGGGATATTAGTAAGATAGGAGGTTGATTTTGTGGGAAATGAAATACTGCAGCAATTAATAGAACATATAGACGTAGGACAAGCACATTATTTTAATAGTATGGATGGTGTTTATATTAAAGCGCCTATAGAAAGAGTTGCTAATGATGGTTCTTATGCTATGATTTGGTTTAAAAATGGCATGTTAGATATATTTGATAAAGATACAATTACTAAAGTTAGAAGGCCAACTAACAGGCTTAATAAGTGTGAATGGTGTTATAGAATCATATCAAGTAATAGAAAGACAAAAGGATGGATTTTAAAAGATTTGGAGGAAGGTGAGTAATAAATGAGCCTAAGGTTAATGGATAGATATATATCTTTGTGTAGGGAATTTGACAAAAAACCTTCATTTGAGGGATTAAGATATTTTAAAAATTTGTTTAAGCAGGTGGTGGTTTGAATTTAACAGAAATAGACATAAGAAAAAAATATAGGTATTCTAGTTTGAGTTATGTATTTGACGTTTATATGGAATGTGAATTTAGAGCTAACCTTACTAGAAGTAAATATGAGGGGTTAGAACCAGGAGAATTTAGGTTTGATTATAAGAGTTGGGCGTATAGATTGGGATTCACTAAAAAACAAATGGAAAGAGCAATTAAAGAACTTACTATAGAAAACATTGTAATAATTCAAATTGAAAAAGGAACAAGAGGAACAAGTAGTAAATATTTTCTTGCAAGGTTTAAGGAGAATAATAATATTAGCAATGGTAAAGGTTTAGATGGTTCTAAGGAGAATGAAACAAACAATAAAACTGAGGAGAAGAAAAAAGAGAATAATAAAGAGATTAATAAGAGAATGATAGGAGAAGAAAAAAGGCCCAATATCACAGGGGTAAGCAACAATACAGGAGAAGAAAAGGGGGACGAAAAAGAGAAGAATGAGGAGAAGAAAAAGGCGCACTCATCTCAACATAATAATCTCAACATAATATCTAATAATATATATAGTCATTGGAACAGTAAAAAAATAATAGTGCATAAATCTTTAAGCAAGGATATTGAGAAAGCAATAGAAAAAGCTTTAAAGAAATATTCAGAAAGCGAAATTGTACAAGCTATAGATACTTATAGTGAAATATTAAAAAGTGGATTCTATTTTAATTACAAGTGGAGCTTAACCGATTTTATTAATAGAAAGAATGGAATAAGCACTTTTATGGAAGATGGAAGTAATAAGATAAATTATGGTGAACATTTAGCTAAACAGTCAAAAGAAAGGAATAGTAATAATGAAAAAGTGAAAGAAGTACATTTGAGAGGATGGGATTAAAGTGAATTTCGATTTTCAAAAAATAAATGAGATTGTAGAACGGTGCAAGGCAAAAGCTCCCAAAGCTAATTATAAGTGTTTAAATTGTAAAGATAGAGGGGTGGAGATAATACCTCAGATTAATGCTCAATCAATAATACGAGAATGCATTTGCAGAAAAAAAGAACGGCTAAAAACTGAATGGCAAGATAGTGGATTTAATATATTATGCAATGAATTAACATTAGCGGAGTTTGATTCTGAAAAAAATAAAGTGGCAAAAAGAATGAAAGCAATAGCAGTCAAATTTATAGAGAATTTTGAAGGAATACAATTTGATAATAACAATTCAATCGCATTTCTAGGGGAGCCAGGAACAGGGAAAACTCATATATGTATAAGCATATCATTGGAGTTATTAAAGAAAGGGTTTAAACCTGTATATTTCCCTTATAGAGATTGTATGGATGAAATGATTGATTTGAGAATTTCAAATAAAATCAAATATGAAATTAAACTAACCAAATATCAAAAGTGTAATATTTTATTTTTAGATGATGTTTTCAAAGGCGGATATACAGAAGCTGAAATAAAATTGTTTTTTAAAATTATTAATTATAGATATATAAATAGATTACCTATTATTGTATCTAGCGAGTGTTTAAGCAATGATTTATTGAGAATCGATAAAGCTATAGGTTCAAGAATAATTCAAATGGCTAAAGATAGAACCTTAGATATTTTAGGAGAAGAGTATAACCAAAGATTATGTTAGAAAAATGAAAAAGCAAATGCAAAATAGAATGGAGAAAAGTGAATGAATGAATTTAAATCTATAGGATATAGAGAAAATAAAAAAGGCGATAGATACTAAAATAAATATCCATCACCAAGGAGTTACCTATTGTAACACCTAAACTCACAATTTAAGGTTACAATAGGCACTCACAAATGTCAAATAAAATTGAGGGGTGATATTATGGCAGAGATAAAAGAAAGATATAATTTTAAATATGGTGGTAGGAAATTCACAATAGTATATAATCCTGCTTCAGCAAATATAAACGGTGTTAGATTTGATATACAGAATATAACCTCAATAGTAATAAACAATAATCTATCAAGTAGACAAAAGCAGCTATTAATTCATAGATTGATAACTGGAAGAAGATTAAGAGGTTTTCATAATAAAAGTAAAGTAAGAATGTTTATTATATAAGTTGACACGAAAGGAGATTTTATGGCTAAAATTACTATCAAGTATGAGAATGAAACAGAAAAGCAAAATATTATAAAACTTTTATCATTTGGAACTAAGATTAAAAATATAAGTAAACCTCAAAAAACAGGAAAGTTCTATAGGGTTTATATAGACCTGGAATAAAGATATATATATATTAAGAAGGATGCGTGATATAATATAGATAAAGATAATATTGTTAGTACCCTACCAGTAATGGTGGAAGGCGTTAGAATTTTAATGGCCATGGGAAATATTTAGCTTAAGTTATTGAGTATAACTAAGTTATTTATTCCTATGGCTTTTTTGTTTTATTTAATTAAGAGAAAGGCGAGTGTATATGAGTGAAGAAGCAAGAGAAAAGAAAAATGCATATTTGAGAGAATGGCGTAAAAAGAATAAGGATAAAGTTAAAGAGATCAATAAAAGGTACTGGGAAAAGAAATTAAAAATAAGTGATAAAGGAGAAATTAAATAATGATAATGTATAAGTTAGATGATATTAACAATACAATTTCAGGTATGCAAAATAATATTAATGTAATTTTAGACAAGGGAGAAACTCATTTAAGTTCAGATATTGATAAATACAGAAGCAGCAAGCAAGAAGTAATGAGTAATGTTAATTATACTGAATCAGGAAAACAAGAGCTAGCTAATGAACTATCAATAAAGCATTGTGATGAAATGGAGAAGGCTGGGGAGAGTTTTATAAATGAAATAGCTAATGAATATGATAAAGCTATAGCAGAGGTTAGTACACTAATGCAATATGATTTAGAAAGAAAGATTGTTCAAGAAGATAAGAAGGACAAAGTAAAGGAAAACACTGATTTATTGTACGCAATACAAGTTTTAAATGGCGTAGATGATGAAAAGGATTCTGGAATATTAAAAGAGCTATTTGAGCAATATCAAACAAATGAGAAAATACTCAATCTTATAAAGTTAAAAGCTAATAAATTGAACAATAATGGTGTTATGTCATTTCATTTAGATGAAGTACTTAGAAGTATTAAATTACTTGATATTGATTATGCAGAACAATTAAGAAATGAAAAGGATAATAAGATAGATTTCTTTAGAAAAAAGAAATATCCATGCAGCGCGTTTTCTCATGACTTAGAAAAAATATATGAAGTGAAAGTTGGAAAAAGTATTTTAGATTTTATACAACAGTAGAGTAATATCTCAAAAGTAACGCTCTTCTAAAAACGTTACTTTTGGATGCACACAAAATGCACACTTTACAAAACGCAATATATGCAACGTTGCAATAGATATTTAGTGTTAAAAGCTATTGATTTCAAGGCATTCATGTCTAAGGTGTAAAGGGAACGGATACTAAGAAATGCTAAGGTTCAAAAGGAACGTTGTGATAGATTTTTGTTAGGAAATGTTAAGATTTAAAGCGAACGTTACTATTGAAAAATGATGGGAAATGATGGTGCTTAAATGCAACGTTACTGTGGGAAAACGTGGGAGTTTAATACATTATAGTTAATTGATATTGAACCTGGTAAGAGTATTTTATTGTTGTACTACAAAACAACCTAAACATAGTACAACATTCCTAATAGATATTAATTTTTTAATGGAACGTTTTTAATAAATTTAACATTTATATGGAACGTTCCAATGCGGCTTAAAGCTAAGAAATATCTAGAAAGTTGTAGAGTCCTAATGGAGTTACAAAACCAACTTTAATTGAATAGCACTGTGGAGAAGCACAGAATTTAGACGGTTAATTATAACTATTACATGAGCTTTTTCATTTGATCAAGCCATAAAAAGTATGCACACAAAATGCTGAAAATGCACACTTTCCAAAATGGAACGTTGCAATGGATTTATACTAGGTAAATGCTAGTGTTTTTATTGGAGCGTACCGTAACAAAACGTAAGGTTATCTGTAGTACTCATACTAAGAAATACTAAGATTTAATGAAACGCTGATGTTAAGAAATATTAAGATTTAAATGGAGTACTCCATTAAAATACTTTAATAAATTATAGCTATAGCTGAACCACAATACTATTGATATATTAAATAAATTTACTTGAATTATAGAGCATGAGGAGCTGAGAGCATGACCAATGAGGAATTAGTTGTATTATATCAAGAAGGAGATAAACAAGCCTTAGAAAGCCTAATTAATAATAATCAAGGAATAGTAAGAAAGCTTGCAACTAAATATAATGGATTGAATAAATTAATTGAGTTTGACGATCTAGTGCAATCTGGAACTATAGGTTTAATTAATGCGGCTAATAAATATGATATTACCATGGAGAATAGAGCTAATTTCATCACTTATGCTTTTCAGTACATTGAGAGAGAAATTTATAATTGTGTTAATGGCAGGAGCTCCAAGAATATAAATAATACTAAATTCTATAAAACTTTCAAAAGCCTTAATGAGATGGTTGGAGAAGACGACGAAACAGAGTTGTTAGAATTAGTAAATAGCCACGATAATGGGATTGAAAATATAGACGAGCAATTATACCTAAAGCAGCTTAGAAACGAACTGGAAGGGGCCATGATAGATTATAATACCCTAAGGGAAAGAGAAGTATTAAAGCTTCATTATGGGTGGAATATTAAGCCTATAGTATTATCAGAAATAGGCGAACTTCTTCAGGTGAGCATAGAAAGAGTAAGGCAAATTGAATGTAATGCCATAAGAAAGCTTTTCAACAGTAAATGGGGCAGGACTAAGGGAAAGCAGTATGCTGAGGAGATAATAGGCCCTTATACCTATAACTATAGAAATGTAGAAAAGAAAATAGATTTTGATGAGTACTTCAAGGAAATAGATATGAAGATTGAGAGCATATTTGATTTTTAAATATGAAAGGTGGATTGTGCATGGATCAAAAGGAGATCAGAAGATTAACCACGGAAAGATTAAATAATATAAATGTTATATCTGCTAAACTAAATCATCATAAAAGAAATTTAGAAGCAGCTCAAAAACTAGAGCAGAACCAGGATTATATTAAAGAATTGAAGTTAAAGATTTTGGAGTATGAAACTGAATTAATTAATATAAAGAATGCTATAGAATCATTAGAATCATTAGAAGATAGGGAGAAACAAGTAATAATATTAACTTTAGTTCAGAAATTAAGCCTTACAGCTGTAATAAATCAAGCTAATATATCAAGTGCTACAATATATAGAATTAAAAATAAGGCAATTGATGCCATAGGAGAGATATTATATTGTTAAAGATAAAATCCGTAAAAATAACGAGTAACACTTCATAATGGAAAATAAATAATGTATTGTTAGAGTATAATTTTAGTAGGCAGAAACAGTAATAAAAACTGTATAAATAGTAAAAGGAGATGCGAAAGCATCTCCCAAATACATAAATTATCCATTATAATTAAGTTGCTAAGACTAAATAGAATGGAGTTATATTTATGTATGAATTAAGTTTAAATGATAAAGGAATGACTTTCAAGGAGTTAGAGAAAAGAATTTATAAATATGCTTGTGACGAAGCTTGTAATGCTTTAAAAAGTATATTAGAATTTTTAGATGAAAAACTACTTAATGAAAGAGATAGCAAGGTTTACCGTAATAAAGGTCGTAAGCAAACTTGTTTGAGGACTATTATGGGGAACGTAGAGTATTCTAGGCGCATTTATGAATTTAAACTTGAAGATGGTAAGAAAGCAACTAAGTACCTTTTGGATGAGTATTTAGGGATGGACACTTTAGGAAATGTGTCTATAAATCTCGTAGAAACTATTTTAACTAACGTGACGGAGGTTTCTTTTAGAAAGACATCTGAGAATATTAAAACTATGTGTAATCAAGATATTAGTGCTCAAGGCGTTTGGAACATAGTTCAAACACTTGGGGAAAAGATTAAAGAAATAGAAAATCGTAAAATTGAGTTAAATGACAAAGGTGCATTAAAAGGCGAAAAGGAAGTACCAGTATTGTTTCAGGAGCAAGATGGAGTTTGGCTCTATCTTCAAGGTAATGATAGACCAAAAGGGAAAAATAAAAAGAAAGAGTTAAAACTAGCAGTATCATATACTGGCTGGACTTTACGCCCAGGGAGCAAAAAAGAATATGTGGTTGTTGATAAAACTGTTTGTGCAAGCTTTAGCAATTCCAATCACTTTAAAAAGCTTGCTAGCGCAACAATTTCAGAAAAATACAATGTAGATGAAATTCAAACTAGAATATTAAACGGTGATGGAGCAAATTGGATTAAAGCAACTTGTGAGGATGAAGACATTCATTTTCAGCTAGATCCATTTCATGTAGGCCAAGCGATTATACGTAAGGTAAGTGATAAAAGAGCTCAAAAGCAATTACTAAAACTATTTAGAGAAGGTAAAATTGATGAAGGTCTAGAAACTATTGTAAATATGATGATACTTACAAACGAAAAAGATATTGCATTTAAGAAGCTTACTGAATTATATGATTACTTTGTTCACAATAGAGATGGATTAATACCGTATAAATTAAGAAGTGACATAAACATGCCTACGGCGCCGGAAGGCATGGAATACAAGAATCTAGGCACAATGGAACATAATATTTGTGATGTATTAGCTCAAAGAATGAAGGGCAGAAAAATGAGCTGGTCTATTAATGGTGCAGATAATTTATCTAAAATATTATCTGAAAAATTTAGTAATAGGTTGTTTGATACTGTAGATAAAATCTACAGAAATATTATTTCTGATGATGTTATTGATACAGTAGTTGCAAAACTACCATTAACAGTATTTCAAGCGAATAAAGAATCTAATAAGTGTAAGGCATATAAGTGCAATAGTGCACAAATTCCGTATAGCGGAGCTGCCGCAACGTTAGGTAGAAAAATAGTACGTGATTTATGTGGATTAAAATCATTTAGTGATATTAGTTATAGTTAAATATACAGTATGGGTAGGGAAATTTTAAAAATGCAATGTAAAATAATGGATAATAATTTAAATAAAATTCTTGCCAACTTTTACTTGACTCAACCTAATGTATTTGAAGTTGAATAATATATTATCAAAATATGCTACAATTAACAGAGAAGAAAATTAGATAATTCTATTTTGGGGGTATATATGGATGCATGAACCTGTTTTGTTAAGTCCATTATTAAAAATAATTGTAGTAATATCAATCATAGATACAATTGTAACTATTCTGTGCATTTTTATTGAATTATTAGGATTAATTATAAACAAATTTATTTCTAATATAATAAATTCAATAATTAATAAAAAGATTAAAACTATTCTAGCTAATA
This sequence comes from Clostridium gelidum, assembly GCF_019977655.1. Taxonomy (NCBI): domain Bacteria; kingdom Bacillati; phylum Bacillota; class Clostridia; order Eubacteriales; family Clostridiaceae; genus Clostridium; species Clostridium gelidum. The sequence goes on along the minus strand of NZ_AP024849.1, from coordinate 5,866,907 downwards.
TAGCATTTAAGTGTAAATCTATTAATACTTTAAATTTTAATATTGAATTGAATCACATAACATCATTATTGATAACCTGTATGATTTGTTTATATTCAGTGGAGGTTTTTTATAGATGGTTTTATTTTGGTATTCATTTTTTAGGCAGTAAATTTAATTTAAATGCTGATGCATGCGCATATTTAAGTTTAACATTGTTATTAACAGCTATATCATATTATCCTGAAAAAATTTTTTTAAGTGTATTAGTTGGTGCAAACAGAGTTTTTAGTAAAATAAGACCTAAAAAAAATAATACTATTAAGTTAGCTTTTTATAGAAAAATTGTTATATTAATGAGACCTAAATTGTGGGTATATTTAATTTCTGTATTCATTACAATTATTAATTCAATTGAAAGAATTTCTAATATAGAAATTTTGAGTAATCAGTTATGGTTACAAATAAAGCCGGTTGTTATTGAGGCAGTATTAACAATGATTGTAATTGATCGTTTTATAAATTTGTTGAAAAATGAATATACACAAATAAAAAATGAGGTAAAGGAAATTAAGAGAGAATCAAAAGAAATAATTTATTTTGAGAAAGAATCCTAATAGTATGTATATATCTAAATGTAGTTAGTGATAATTCGAAGGTATAATATAGTTAAGGAAAATATAAGTAATTTGCTAAATAATGTTTTTAGATTATTCATAAACAAAATTGAGGGAGTAAAATCAATGTATTTGTACAAAAAAGAATTAATCAGAACCACAAAAGAATTATTAAAAAATATCCAAGTCTTAAAAGAGGATCCTGCGTTAGACATAGAAAAAAAGTTTGGATTAAAACATTTATCTGCAGCATTAAAAAAATTACCTGTAGCAGATAAACAGTTAATAGGTTATAGATATTTTGAAAATAAAACTTATCCGGAAATAGCTAAATTATTATTTATGGATATAACAACAGTTAGAAGAAAGCTTGATAACATAACTTTAGAGGTTGGCCGTAAAGTTTATGGAATGGAAAAGGAGTTTTGGGATGCTATACATGGGGAGAGTCACTATAAGCACTTAGAGGAAATGTTTTATAATAGGATTGTTAGAGAGGTTAAAAGGAATGTGTCCCAAAAGTTTCCTTACCTAGAATTAAAGTTATAAAAATATATGAGCACCTGCAGAAATGTAGGTGTATTTTATTATGTAATATATTAGAATTGATGTTTATATTTTGTATAAAATGTAGTAATATAGGGATTAGGATAATGATAGGGAATGGGGGATATTATGAGCAATGGAGAAAGATTTAGAGGTTTAGTTGATCAATTATTAAAAGAAAGTCCGCAATATAGGAATGAGATAACAAATTTCTTGAACTATCTAAGAGATAGAATGCTAGAAGATAAAGTGTTTAATTTAAATGTAAATCACATTGATAATTATTTTGTATATTCTTATGATACTAAGATTGGTTCAGTACCAACGCTAACTACACATATTTCTGCTCTTAAATTATTATTTGATTATTTAATAAGAAATGAATTTGATTTTAAGTCTTTATATGCATATATATCTACAGCAGGATATAAGGAAAAACTAAGTGAGCAACTTGAAAAAAGTTTTAAGAAACCAGTAATAGATACAACTCTTTTAAATTCCATATTATATAAAATGGATAATCATATAATGAATAATATTTTAAAGGGATATAAAGGTGTTAATGATAAAAAAAGATTTCTTGAAATTATGATCGCAAGACTGTATGCTAAATTAAATTTAATTATACCACTAAAACCAAGTGAAATGCTTGATTTAAGAGTATATAATGTTGAAGATAGCAGCACAAGAACAATAACTCATAATGCAATAGATATTAAATTACCTAATAATATTAGGAATGAAATAATTCAAACTATAAATTATGTAAAAAGAGAATATAATAAAATTTACTCAGAAAATGACAAGATATTTCACTTTTTGTATGGAGTATTAGATAAAATTCCGTCACCATCAATTGTTAGTGATTCGTTTATCAAAACGTACACAGAACTTGGGATAACTGAAATGTTAAAGCAAAGACCCGGAGGGAAAAGAGATAAATTTATTTATCCCCCAGAAACATATAAGATAAAAGCCATTATTAGCATGTTAAATAATGGTACAAATATAGTTTATCTCAAAAAACTTACAGGATTAGATGTAAAAGCATTGTTATCTAATTATGACATTGAAAAAGAATTACATAATAATGAAGTTATATCAATTAATATTAATAATGGAATAGTAAATTCTGAATATTATACATATTTATAGGAATGAAAGTGTTTAAATTGTAATAGAAAATTTAATTATGTTGAATTTAATTAAAGGATGTTATGGTATGAATGTAGATGAGATTAAAAAAACTATGGAGTTAATAGAAAATAGTAAGCCAATAATAAATAAGACAAAAGGATTATCGGGTATATATATTGACGATAGCATAATTCTTGATGATACATCTTTAACTAAGGCATGTATACTATTTGATAATATTATGATTAATTATATAAATCCAAATTTATATATACATACTATTTATAAAGATTTTGATTTTGATAGAATAAAAGATATAAAGCAAAATGGTATTAAATTGAATTTTGAAAAAGGTTTTTATGGACAAGTTGAGAATTATAATTTTATTAATTTTATTAATTTAAATAAAGAGTTAGTAGAAGAAGGGATATTAACGCCACGTGTTTTTAATAATATTCCTAAACTTTCACAAAAATCTGATAAAGAAATTCTTTTAGAATTACTAAATGATAATCATGAGCAAATTTTAAATTTGGTAGAACATTTAGAATTAAAGCGGGAAAAAAATATTTTTTGTGTTGATGAACCATTTTTGTATATTCTTAAACTGATAAATATTAATTCATCGTTTCTAGATGCCATAATAAATAAGAAAATAGTAATATCAGAAAAAAGAAATATAATAAATTATGCAGTGGAATGTAGTAAAGATGTAAAAAAAGTAAAGGTATTTAATAGTGAAGATTTTAGAATACAAGATTATGATATAAAAGATACGGATATAAATTTAAGTATAGATAGCCTTATTTTAGATACATTTAATATTTTGGTTCCTAACTTCCCCAGCTTGAAACCAGATGAGATATTAGAAGTTAGATACAAGTTGAAAGATGAATTAGGAGCATATAGAGCGTTAATAAAGGATCTATCAAAGCAGTATTCAAATAATAGGGAATTAAATAATTCAGAAATAATTCAAAGGGAATTTACAAATAAAATTAATGATATAAATTTAAAATTGAAATCTGAAAAAAGTAAATTATTTAGAAATATAGTTACATATGCAACAGCTTTCCCAACTGCAAGTGGAATATTAACAGGTGGAAATTTAAAAAGTATAATTGCATCTTGCTTTGGGAGTATGGTAAAAATAGCATGTGATGCAAATGAATATTATGATAATAAAAGAACAACAATGAACGCATCAACTGCATTACCATATGTATTTCTTATTAAAGCTAGAAAAATAAAATAATATTTAAAGAGGCATTATAACAAAGTTATAGTGTCTCTTGCAATTTAAGAGGGATTAAATAATTTGCACCAAAAAACTATAGTATGATAAAACACTAAGAAAATGAAAGAAAACATAATAAAACTTACCTAAAATTGACATTATCTTTATCTTACAGTGTATCATTGGATTTGAATAGTTTGATGATACATATTAAGATAAAGATAATTTTATTATAAGGGATGATATATTATGATTTATAAATATGAAAGAGTTAGTACTAAGAAACAGAGTGTAGGCAGGCAAGAAATGATTCTTGATAAGCTAAGAATTGCTTTTGATAAAGCTTATACGGACAAAATAAGTGGAAAGGGTATTGATAGGCCTGCATTAAATAAATTGAAATTAGAAGTTAATGAGGGGGATATAATCTATTGTGAAAGTATAAGTAGATTAGGAAGAAATGTTGATGATCTTAGGGCCACATGTGATTATTTTAAAAATAAAGATGTAACAGTTTATTTTGTTAAAGAGGGGATAAACACGGATGGTGATGGTTATAAGTTTATACTAACTATTTTAGGTGCAGTTGCAGAGATGGAGAGAGAAAATACAGTTGAAAGAGTGCAGCAGGGTGTCGCAAGGTGCATTGAAACTGGAACAACTAAAACTGGTAGATGGTTTGGAAGAGAAGAAAAAATAGTTGAGGATCTGCCTAAAGATTTTAAGAAATATTATGTTAAGATGATTAATAAAGAATTGAGCAAGGTTGAAATGGCTAAGTTGTTAGGCGTGGGAAGAGCGACTTTATATAGATGGATAAAATTATATGAGAAGAAATAATATTTGGTTAGTTAATAGTTAAGATTCAACTTAAAAAGTACTAATTCAAGTGATGAATGAAATTAACTCATATGTAAAAATATGAGTTTTATTGTGTTAATAAAAGGTTGCCGACAGTATCATCAAGGTATAATATATATAATATGGAATAATTACGAAATTTATAATATGGGGGAAATATGGAGTCAATATATCAAGCATTAAAAATATTAGATAAGTACGAAAAAGATCAATCTGAGGATATAGTTAAATATATTAATTATGCTAATAAAGTTAATAAATCTAAGCCGAAATATGAATTAGATCATGTAGACGTAAAAATAATTAAATGTATTATGAATCCTAATAATGAGCTAAATACTACAAAGTATGGAAGTGGTGATAAATTTAGAACTGAGCAAGGAATAAAAGTGAAGGAAGTATTATCTGTCATAAATATGAAATTGGAAGATGAATACGAACGGATATATGGCTTGATAATAAGTGGGTATATAGAGCCACTTATTCCGATTACTAGTGAAATAAGTCAAGTTTCCGATGCGATTACTAAGTTAGGTATAAAATCGAATACTAAAGATTATGCAATTTTATTACTTGTTTTATATAAATGTGCTTGGTTGGTAGAACAATTTGGTGACGTAGATTTATCTTTGTCTCAAGAGGGATATGAAGCTTATATAAGAATATTGTTTAATGAGTTACATTCTTATGAAGAAAATGTTAATAAAATAGTTAAAGAAACAGCAACAAAGAATAATGAATTCACTGAAAAGATAAAAGAAAGTGAAAAAAAATTAGAAATAGTACAAAAAAATTTAAAAGATAGCACAACTCAATCAATAACAATTTTAAGTATTTTTGCAGGAGTTGTTATGGCTTTTACAGGAGGAATGTCATATATATCACAAGCGTTAGCAGCGCTGAATAGTATAGGACCATACAGAGCCGGTATATTTATCGTATTAATAGGGTCTGTGATGTTTAATCTGATTTTTTTATTGCTATACATGATTGGAAAACTAACTGATAGATATATAGGTAGTTACAATTGTAAAGGTAAGGATCCAAACAAGGGATGTACTAATAGAACAATGGCTTGTTGTATAAAAAGATATCCATATATTATTTGGTTTAATCTAATAAGCTTAATGATCATTTTAACAATAGTAATAGTTCTTTTTTTAGATAAATATGATTTGTTTGTACATAGATTCATAGATATAGTAACATCGTTTGCATGGTACAAGCTGTTTCAAGATATGGCCATAATAGCTTGTGTTTCAATCATATATATTGCATTTGCACTTTTGGTAAATATTATTTGGAAAATTGAATGTAAAAATAATGAGCAGTAACCAGGAACCAGGAACAACCTAATTATGGATCATTATTTTTTAGACTTTATAATAAGTGTATATTTAGTTGATTTGTGAATCCTTTAAAAATTAACTTTGATTAGAAAAAAGATTATAAGAACATCTATAGAAATATAGGTGTTTTTTTGTTGAAATAAAGGAAAATTAATGAAAATATCGAATAGCATAAATAAGTATTAAAATATTTCTATGTAATTTGAGAAGGAGTGGAAAATATGAGAGAAAAAATGCCAAAGGCTAAAATGGAATGGTGCTATTATAATCATGATGGAAAAATGGAACCACTTAATATTCAAAACATTGAAAAAGAAGATTATGAAGCAATTTATAAAGGTAAATTAAGTTGTATTGAAGGATGTGAGGCAAGAATAAAATTTACCCAAAGAATAAATGGTAAAAAATTTTTAAGTACGTGGAATAAAGAAGGAGAAAAACACAATCCTGATAATTGTCCATACCATATAAATTATAAGGGGATAATAGGTCGGAAGAATTTAATAGAAAAGCAAGAGAAGGTTAAATTTTCAGAAGAGCAAGTTATGGAATCATTAAAAAGAAAAATTAGAAATTTACAGATAGAATTTAATGGTGAGGATTTACCAAAAGATAAAGCAAATACAAATAGAGTGAAAAATACAGGAGAAGGGGAAGAAGTATCAATAACTGATGATGAAAGTGGTTTGAACGGAACCGGTGCATCTAAAGGAAGGATTACATATATTCAAGCAGAAACTATAAATGGAGTATATCATAGACATTATAGAGGAGTAGTTGGAGAAGTTGATAATATACAGTATGGATATACTAATGGAGAGTTTTGGGCATATATCAACTTGAAAAATAGATATAATAGGACAAATGTATATTTCCCAGAGTCATACTATGAGGGAAACGAGTTCAGATTAGACGAATTAAAAAGGGTATTAGATATTTTAAAGATTAAAAAGGAGAAAAATTCAGAAAAAATAGTAATTGGCTGCTATGGGCAAATAAAATTAAAAGAAGGAACTCTGAATGATTTTAATATAAATATTATTAATCCAAAACATATTATAGTGAATGGATCAACAATGAATGAAATACACAACACTGGAATTATAAAATCTTTTGAATAATAAATGAAACTATAAGCCATTAGGGAATATTACAAAAAGATGGGGGAATTATGAAGAGAAAAATATTTATTGAAGGTACTGAATATGGAGCAAAGGCATATATAGGATGGCAGGATAAGGAATTATCATTATACGGGGTTAAAGAGGGATATAAAAGATCAGCAGATAGTCTTGTTAATATTGCTATAAAAGAAGGAAGTAAGCATAGGATTGACATATTAGATCTATATATATATCCTATTATGTTTTCATATAGACATTCAATTGAGATTAGTCTAAAACTAATATACAATAGGGCTTTTGGAGAGTTACCAAAAGGTGGGCATGATATGATAGCAATATGGGATAAGTACATTGTTAATGGAGTATTAGATAAGATGCAGCTGTTAATAGATGATAAAGAAATTAAAGAAATCAGAAATCTTATCAAAGAATTACAGGGAGAAGATTCTAAGGGCGATGTATGGAGATATTTGATGAATAAAGAAGGAAGCTTATATTTTACAGAGTGGGATTTTATTGATTATGCTAATTTGAAAGATACTATCAATTATTTATATAATTTTTTAGATGGTGTATATAATACAATAGATGATATATTAAGTGATTAGTAATGTTGTATGTAAATTCTTCAATTAATTTTCAAGTTTAAATATAAGATAAAAATACCGATATTCTATAAATATATGTAATGATACAAGTTATTTTTGAAGGAGATGAATTTAATTATGACTGATAAAGAATTAAAGGAGAAAGTTCAACACTATCAATTACAAGCTTCTGCAGCAAATAACGGAGGAAATACAGAAACAGCATATAGAATAATGTGCAAATGTAATGATTTTGTTTGCGAAAATGTGGATGGATATTGGCAAGGTGTAGCCGGAGAACTAGGAGTAACAGAAGATATGTTGTATTATAAAAGTCATCGATAATATAAGCTTTTTAAGCATTTGTATTAAAATTATTCTAGATAATGTTAACATTATCTAGAATGATGAATTTAGTATATTTCTGACCACACTCCGACCCAGTTAATTATAAAACTATATTGTTTGGGCTTGTCTATAGTAGGTTAAATGGCTTAAAACCATATGCAAAATCTAGGTTTTAAGCCATAACAATTGAGTGGGAATAATAATGCATTTAATGAGAGTAATAATTAAATAAAAGATCATATAAAGCATCTATAGAGAAATATAGGTGTTTTATTTATAGATAAAATTTTGTATATATCGTATATACAATTATTAGCAGCATTAATATTATATGAACCCTTTATAAGGTAACAGTAGTATAAGTACCATATAAATGATAGACAAAGGAATATTAAAGTGTGGATTTAACATGGATGAATAACTTATAGGAATACGGTGGTATAAACTCCATACAAAAGTGTTGAAGTAAAATATAAAAGATAAAAATATAAGATATAAAATTCTTTTACTTCATACTGTTATAATAAATAAACATGAGATATTATACAGTAAAGTTACGTAGTACTTATTGCTTATATTGATTTAAGGAATATTATGGTATATAATGTGCATAAATCTTATATAAATTTGCAACTATATAAGCAATTTAATGTATATAAATGGGGGAAAACATGATTACAGAAAATAGAGAAGTCTTAACAGATAATGTGGTCGGAAGACTGTATCATATAATTTATCAACTTAAAAGTGATGTTAGTGAAAATGCTGAAAAAGTGTTTTTAAAAGTTTTTTCTTTGGATGAAAATAATAAGATAGGAATTTTTACAAATTATACAGAATTACTTAAAATGTGCACTTTAGGAATTAGTCAGATAGAACAGTTACAGTCTAAGAATTTACATAAATACCAATTAACTTTAAATCAGACTATGAATGGACTTACTAAGATAAATTTTAATACATCTAGTGGAATGAGAGATTTTAGTAATCATTTTGATGAAAAGCTTATGATTTCTCTTGAATATTGCGCAGATTTTTTATCTGAACATAGTAATGAAGAAGATATTGAAGATGAAAAAATACAGGAACTGATTGAAGAAATTAATGTATTAATTGAAGAAGTTTTGGTATGTAATTTTAATGATGAATTAAAGAAAATACTTATCTATCAATTAAATAATGTGAGAGAATCATTATTTAAATACAAGTTATATGGTGCTGAGGGTGTTGTAAATAATATTTCAACAGCATTAGGAACTTTAATTTTAAATCGAGAAAAAGCTAATGATGAAGAAAGTAAGATTACTATAAAGAAAATTTTTGAAATTATTGGAAAAATAAATACTGTTATGAGTTTTAAAAATAATAGTGAAAATTTATTAAGTTATTTATGTAAAAAAATAGTTGATAGGGAATAAAAATATTACGAGGTTAAAATATAAAGATATAACACTTGAAATTGTACTATTGTTGTACTATATTATTTTAAAAAGCAAAAAATAATAAAAAATTTCAAGATGTTTAAAAGTGTGTAAGTGCTCATCTATAAAGGCTTTGTAAGATATAATCTTATATTGCTGAACATTATAAGATAAGCATTATTTTACCCACTGGGAGTACCAAACAAAAGCTGCAACCATTGATATAACTTGGTTGTAGCTTTTGTTATATACAAAATACCGACATTTAACCGACATTTCTAAGCAAAAAAATTATAGGTCATCAAATATATTATCCAATAGGTCTGCAGTTTGCTTCTTCATGGAAGGTAATACATGACTATAAGTATCCCATGTTATTTGAGTTGATTTATGACCAAGCCTTTCAGATATTACTTTTATATTCTCGCCTTTAAGTAATAATATAGTGGCATGGGTATGTCTTAAACCATGTATGCTAAATTGGGGTAGCTGCAACTTCATTAATCTATAAATTCGTTTATGATTATACTGTTTATTAAGAAGTCGATTTATATTCATTGTTATCCGACGGTATCCATAGATACCATGTACATCTTCATAAAGTTTAACAATTTCTTTTAGTATTAGTGAATTCTCTTTATCTAATTCAGTCTCTGAACGGTTAATCCATTTGTAGTAAGATGATCGTGCAATATTAGCTAAATTGCATAAATCAGCTATTGGATAGTCGTTTTCCTTATGTAATTCTTTTATAGAAATATATTTATATTCTTGAAATATTCTAGTACTTATCGCCTTCTTTCTACTTCCTTCAATTTTTTTAAGAAATCAATCTCCATCTTTAAACGTGTATTTTCTGATTCGATAAGTTTCAATTGTACAGATAATTTTTCCGATTCAGTAAGCTCAGTAGCTTCTTTACGCTTACCGCGTCGGTCCATTAGTGCCTCATATCCATTAGCTTCGTATTTTCTTACCCATGCATAAACTTGTTGATAAGAAACTTTAAATTTATTAGCAGTGGCTTGATAATCACCATTATTCGAAATGCAGAATGCAACAATCTCAATTCTTTCTTCATAAGTAGTTTTTCTTCCATTAGTCATAATTCTATCTCCTTGCTTACTATAAGATTTAAATATTTTATGACCATTATACTTCTTAATCCAATCTCTGAGAACACGAGGAGATGAAATTTCATATATGCAGCATATATTTCTTAAAGAACCTTTTCCGGTTAGATAATCTTTAACTGCATTAAGTTTAAGCGAATCAGAATAATATTTATTTTTTGTAGAAACTATTAAATTTGCTTCCCCAACATCATTATATATTTTCAACCAGTCATAAAATGTGGCACTATGAATTGCCATCTCATCACATATCTGTATAACTGCTTTTTCTCCTGATAGATATTCTTTAATTCCTTTCAATTTCTCTTCCAGAGAACATTTCGTTTTTCTTGACATTAAAATCCCCCCTTTATAGAAACAGTTTTATTATTTTAACTGTCTACTATAAAGGGAGCATATCATAAGATTACATTTGGGAGTTTTAAAGGATACCGATAATTCGACTATATACATACCTGAAACATTTATAGTTAAAGGATCTAAAGATAGAGATAGAACTAGGCTTACTGAAAGACAAGAATTTAAATCTATTACTGAAAGAGATAAAATACTTTTGTCTAGCTTAATTTAGTATATTAAATTTAAGATTGCACATAATAATACCGAAAGAGGTGATTGTCATGGGAAACGATTTTGAAGATGATTATTGGGGATTACTCCAAAAATAACTTTTAAATCCCCATAATTACACTTATTTTCACATGAAGCCAGGGTTTAAGAATAAACCCTGGCTTTATCCATTTTAGCTACCCCTATTTGAAAAGTTATAAAATATCATTAAAGCCTAGATATACCAACTGTTTCAGCCTTAAAGTCTTAATATCCATAATTTATACATGGAGAGGAATTGACCAAGAATAAGGCTATAGACTAGATTGAGCGAAACAATCACGATATGCGAACGTATGGTTACTTGATAGAATTATTATTCGTATAATAAATTTTATTAAAGAAGATAATTTATTATATAAGAAGAATAAAAGACCAAAAAGATTTATTTAAAAAGATTGCTAAAGATCAAGGCATGAGTATGAGTGAATTTATAGTTGCTACCACAGAACAAAGGGCAAGGTGGAAAGAAATTGCTTGAAATTACGGAGAGAATTCGTGGGAACATAGATAAGAAAAAGTTACCCAAGAGAAAGAGATTTATGTTTTTTGGGAGCACAGTATAAAAAATATCACTATAGCGATATTCGTTAATTAATTTATGGAAAATGGAGTGTGGCACGGCGAAACCAACTAAGGAAATTAAAATTAAACACAAGGTCGCTTCAAGAAGGGTTGATAGGAAAGATTATTAACGGTATACTTGTTTTACAATATTATCTATAAATTGAATTTTTCGATAAATAAAAAAAGGGGGGGGTAAATGAATTGGTCAGTTGAATTAGGGGTTTTAATATCAATAATATTTTTCTTATACAGTATACTGTGTTATATAAAAAAAGATATTTTTTTTACTATTAGACGTGATAATAGGTTCTTAATTATAAATAAAGATAAGTATTTGAAATTACAATTAAAAATTAACTTAATAAGTTTTACTTGTTTAATGATTTTAAGTTTTATGAATAGATATTCAAAAATAAATATAACGTATATTATTTATTTTAATCTGATTTTTTGGACATTTAATTATATATTAAAAAGAATTACTCTTTTAAAAAAATATGCAGAATTATTAGAAAAGTCAGGTCAGTAATAAAATTTTGACGAAAAGTCCCTAACAAAAAAGATTCAGCAAGTTTTGCTGAATCTTTTTTGTTAATGTTATTCTGACATCCATCCGCTACCGCAATGGATTCTTGTTATCTCAGCCCCTGAAGGGAAATAACCTGGTTTACTACCTCTTAAACCACTATCATAATAACTATACGTCACTTCAATCTCTACAAGATCACAATAATCATTATTAATCATATCTTGACCATCAATTATTACGTTTATAACATCTTGTAAATAACTACTAGCAACTTGAAGTCCTACAACTTCTGATAATGCAGCAATACTTACTATTGCTCCAGGAACACCTAAAAAACCAGCAAATGTAGCTGTCCATCCTAATGCATTTGATGCATTATCTACATTCTGTTTCATTACATTAACGTCAGATAAAAATTTTGTTAAATGCTTTAAATTAAAAGCACCTTTTTCTCTTCGCTTTGCCATACTATATTCATCCTTTCAAATTTGTATTTTAAGTTGGCCAACTTAACTGTTTTACACTTACTAAAAGCTTATTTCATTGTATTTTGTAAACCTAATATTTAATTAAATTTATTTTTTATTTCAGTAATAGCTGAATTTATTGAATCTAAAGTATTCAATTTTTCTGTAAGTTGTTTAATTATATCTTGATAGTTAATTTCTCTTTCTTCTTGTTTTGAATCTCGAGTTTCCTGTGCTTTTAATATGTATACTATAAGTACACAGCTTAATATTGCCCAAATTCCTTGAGTTGTAGCGATATTTATTAGTTGATCATACATAAAATCCCTCCCTAGTCTAAGCTAATAAATCAGCTTTTAAATTTTTAAAAGCAATTCTTTGAGTTTTATTTACAGCTTGTCTTGATATTTTAAACATTTCAGCAATTTCTATATCTGATAATTGCAAATAAAATTTATAAAATATAATTTTCCTTTGTTTAGGACTTAATGATGAAATTAAATCATTGAAAATAATATCTGAGTATTCATCATTTTTCTCTTCACAATTGATTACATCTAGTATTTCTGTTTCTGAGGTAAAAATCATTAATGTTTTATCTTTATCAACCTTATGAAATAAAGCTATTGACTTGTTTTTAATACATTTATTAATATACATTGATAAATCTTTATCCGTTTCAAATTTCTTTGGATTTATTAAGTTTAAAAATTCATATAAATAAATAATGAGATCTGTTTCTGCTTCAGGATATTTCAATTTATAGCTTAGGTATTTAATTTTTGATTTAAAGTAAGCCAAAATATCAATAAAGTTTTCTTGATTATTTTGAAATATTGTAATTTGCTGTAATAAATTTGTAGGCATTTAATCCCTCCTAAACTTTCTTGAAAGTTTTAATCTCCTACTAAAAGTAAATCATTAGCAATTATGTAAACCTTAATTTAGAAAAAGAGAGAAATAAATATTATTTTACATAAATATGACATTTTTACTCCTTGATTTTGAAAAAACAAAAAAATAGCGAATATCACAATCATGATATCCGCTATTTTTTTGTTTTTTTCGAAATTAGATATTAACGCCAAATTAAAAATAACTCTATTGCTAGAGTTATTTTGGATGTTAAATTCCTTTTTTATTATTAAATATAATAATATTCATAAACGAAAACTATTTTTTATTCTCACTTATTATTATAATTCTTTTAAATATCTATTTCTTATAAACTTTCTATACTATTCCTATAATTTATCTATTATATATATTTTCTTTATTTTCTTATATTATCTCTTTAATATAAGTGGTTCAGTCAACATTTGTAACAAAAACTCATGTTAAGGATATAGTTCCGCAAGCCCTTGTTTTCAGATCTTAAATAAAAGAGTTATATATCATTTAAGCTAATTAATGGTTTCTCTTTTTTAACGCCTACATAACTCCATATCATATATATGTATTTATTTTCCTCCCAATATTATATATAATAATACTTGCCCGATACTTTTATAAAGCCTTCTGTATTACAATTATTATCTTCTACGTTATTAAAAGTTTATATTTCTTAATCAAAGAAAGGAGAAATAAAGTGAGCCAATCTATTTATTTTTTAGGAGAATACTTTTTTCTATTACTTTCTCTGTTACTATCCCTAATTGGTATTAATTGTTATTTTAATTTATTTAAAAATATTAATACACTCAAAATTAATCGTGTTAAAAAAAAGTATACTATAACTGATGAAAAAGAATATTTGAAATTTGAAGGAATATATAGTTTGCTAATAGGAACGTTATCTTTTATTAACTTCTTAGTAATTGTTTTTAAAAAAGATTTAATTTTTCCGATAATATTAGTTACTACAGTTATCATAAATATTATAATTTATCTCTCAAATAATATTAAAAAGAAAATTTTGAGGAATAAATAATTTTAGGTTTACAATATTTATTAAATTTCCCTTAGGTATATTGAAAAGCAAATTAATTATGAAGGGAGATTTTATTATGTCAAATGTAACAGACGACCAAACACAATATACTTTTGTATCAAAACAAGATATTGAAAGACAATTTAAAACTATAGGAGGAATTGACGCAATCGTAAATTCTCATGCAGCTACAATCACTAATGCGGTTGTTTCATTCTTTGCAGCTTGTATTAAAAAAAGTATTCCAGGAGCACTTGCTATAAGTGTAATACAAGGTGCTGTAGCCGCTCAGTATGAACATTTAAAGTCACTTTTAGACGAGTTCTCTAATGAATCTGATTGGTGTATAGTAATAACAACAGTTTATGGATTTACAGGTTGGAGTGGTGGATATCCTACCTACAGCAAAATAGTTTCTATTAGATGTGATGTAGAAACTGGTGAAGCATAAAATTGCAAAAAAAATAATTAATATATACATTTCAATCTAATATTTAGAAGTATATAATAAGGAAGGGGCTGTTGCAAAACTAACGTAGTTAATTTTGTGGCAGCTCATTTTTTTATAAAAAAAATAAAAAATGTGAATTCAAAAGAATTCACATTTTTAGTATAATTAAATTATGTTAAAAACCAAATTATACAATAAAAATTATAATCAATTTAATGATAATTATCAACTTATATTACCATTAAATTTAGAAAACTTAATACCAGAAGATGATTCAGTCCGCTTGCTAAGCCATATATTGGAGGGATTAAATTATACAAAGTTGTATCAGGCGTACTCTTCCGTTGGAAGAAAACCGGCAGTGGAACCAAAAATCATGTTCAAAATAGTATCGTATGCTTATTCTCAAAATGTTTATTCTAGTAGAAAAATAGAGAAAGCATGCAAAAGAGATATAAATTTCAAGTGGCTACTTCAAGGCTATAAAGCACCTGATCATGCTACCATTAGTAGATTCCGTAAAGAATATCTTTCAAATGAAGTAATTGAAGATTTATTTTATCAACAAGTTAAATATCTAGCAGCTCAAAATGAAATATTATTTGAAAATGTATTTATTGATGGTACTAAAATCGAAGCGAATGCCAATCGTTATACTTTTGTTTGGAAGAAATCCATTTATAAAAATGAGGCAAAAATGTTTGATAAGATTCTTACTCTTGCTGAAAATATCAATCTTGAAGAATCGAGAGACTTTATTGCTAAAAAAGAAACATTGATAGATGATATTGATAAAATTCTCGAATGGCTTTTATATGAAAAAGATAAAAGAAACATAGAGTTTGTTCACGGTATTGGTAAAAGAAAAACTGCAATTCAGAAATGGATAGAGCAACTATTTGAATATAAAGAAAGACAAGAAAAATATAATTTCAGTAAAAACATATTATCAAAAAGAAATAGTTATTCTAAAACTGATACAGATGCAACTTTTATGCGTATGAAAGATGACCATATGAGAAATGGTCAATTGAAACCTGCATATAATGCACAAATCGCAGTTGAAAGTGAATACGTAACCGGGGTCGGAATATTTGATGATAGAAATGATATAGCAACATTAATACCTATGCTTAATAATATGCAAGAAAAAATTGGGTATAAATATCTTAATGTAATTGCAGATTCTGGTTACGAAAGTGAGGAGAACTATTTATTTTTAGAATCTAACAATCAAACTCCGTATATAAAACCACAAACTTATGAAAAGTGGAAAAAAAGAAGTTTTAAAAATGATATTAGTAAACGTGAAAACATGAAATATGATGCAGAATCAGATTTATATATTTGCCATAATGGTAGAAAGTTGATTCCGACCTCTATTATTAATAGAAAATCCGCCAGTGGATACAAATCAGAGGCTACTATCTATGAGTGTGAAAGTTGTGATAACTGTGCTCATAAATCGAAGTGCACGAAAGCAAAAGGAAATAGAAAGATGCAAGTTTCAAAAACTTTTGTGGAAAAGCGTGAAATATCTTATAGAAATATCACAACTGAATTTGGAACTAAATTAAGAATGAACAGATCTATTCAGGTCGAAGGAGCATTTGGAGTTCTAAAAAGTGATTATGAATTCAATAGATTTTTAACACGTGGAAAAAATAGTGTTAAAACTGAATTTATTTTGCTTTGTTTTGGCTACAACATTAACAAATTGCATTTAAAAATACAAAATGAAAGAAGCCAAAATCATCTTCATGAATTAAAATATACTTCCTAATTATGGAATGAAATAAGTAGGTTTATTTGAGTGCGCTTGAAATTCAGAAATCTCCCCAAAATTGATTTGATATTTCAATTTTGGGGAGATTTCTTTCTTTGAATCGAAAAGGAGCATCGCTCCTGATCGAAAATCAATCATTTTGCGACACTCCCTTTTTTATTATATTTTATTACTATATATTTGTGTATAAAATCATATGTATTCATAAACAAAGAAAGAAAGAGAAAAAGAAAGAGAAACACTTGATAAATAGGTGTAATTAATCTCAATAAGTGTCTATGATATTTGTATATGATTTTATAGACAGTTATAATAATATCATAAGATAAGTGAGGGGATTTGATTTTATGATATTGGGGTATATGAGAATAAGCACACAAAAGGAAAAGCAAACTACAGATCGTCAAAGAATAACTTTAGAGCAGTACGCAACAGATAATAAATTTAAGTTTGATGAAATACTAGAAGAAAGAATATCTGGGACTATATCAGCAAATAAAAGACCTATATACAATGAATTAAAAGCTAAGATAAGGAAAGATGATATATTAATCATTACTGATGTTGATAGGCTAGGGCGTAACGCTGATGATGTTATTATGGAATTTAAGAAGTTAAAGGCTGATGGTATTAGAGTTATTGCATTAGATACTCCATATCTGAATGAATGGGAAAAGGTTCAAGATAGTTCAATCTATAACATGATAGCTGATATATTTATCACTTTAAAGGCTCATATGGCTCAACAGGAGAGAGAAAAGACAGTTCAACGTATAAATCAAGGTTTGGATGTTGCAAGGGCAAAAGGGAAGGTATTAGGAAGACCAAAAACAGAACTACCAAAAGACTTAAAAAAACAATATGATAAATTTAAAAATGGTGATTATGGTGATATGTCGGCTACAGGATTTGCAAAGGTAATAGGGATTGGAAGAAGTACTCTTTATAAATACATTAATATTATAGAGGGTAAAAATGTTTAAGCAATAGAGTAATTTATAAATAAACCATACCTGGATTTTCGGGGTATGGTTTAAGATAGTAAAGTAATATATGAATAATCCATATTTTTGAGTTTCGATTTTCGAACGTCAAAGTATTTTCAATGGATAAGTAATATTAATTGAGTTAGGAGTAAAAGCCTAGCTTATTTTATTGTGTTTAAATTGCTACACCTATAATTTACGACATTACTTTTTAGATTGGGTTATCTAGTAGTTTGACAGTACTAAAAATCAGGGTAAAAAAAGTATGTTTAAATCACTACACCTATTACTTTAAATTAGGTACTTAAGATAGTAACTAATTTTACTACACGATAATCATGTTCCCTTTCTACCTTAAGAGATTCCCTTTTAGACTTATTTACTCCCTTATAAACTTAGTTGTTCCCTTTGAAACTTAATAACAGTATCTAATACTAGTTATACCAGCTAGTTTCAATTACCTAATAATTTATTATAAAATATATATAATAATATTTATAGATAATAAGTAGCGAAAAATATAGCTACTATATATCTTCTTTTTTTAATTAAGTTATTATTGTATTTTTACCTTAGAAAAAGTATAATTTATACAGAGATGAATATATTGGAAAGTACTGAAAGAAAAACAAAAGTTAGTAATTATATATTAAAAAATATGTTTGCTAATTATACAGAAATACAAATAAAATTCTTTATGATGGTTATTAATAAGGCTGTATCAGCACATTATGCAAAGACTACAGAAGAAAACAGAGACGATATATATAATTATGCTAGTCAAGAAATAACAATGTCATTAGACTTTATAAAAAAATATAAGGGTAAAAAGCATATGACTAAAATAGAAATAATGGATACAATGGAAAGTCTACATATTGTATTAAGATTAATAAATGCTGATGGCTACTTGGAAACACTTTCTGCTATTGAAAAAATAACATATGAACATGATAAAGAACAATTCAGAATAATATTGACAGACGAAGCAATGGAATACTTGATATTAGTTTCTGAAAATTATAGTTGCTTAGATTTAGAGTTTTTAAAAGACTTAAGGGGTAAATATGAAATGGGTCTGTATATGATTCATTGCATGTATAATGAGCTTAAGCAGAAAAGCAAATATTATACTATTGAAGAACTTCAAGACTTCTTAAACATAACTAGTGGTGGTCAAACAAGAGATACTTTAAGATACATAGATAGTGCCAAAGAAAAGTTAAAAGATAGAGGCCTAAAATTGGATTATGAAATAAGCAAGAGAGGCAAAAAAATTACTGACATTGTTTTTAGATTTAGGCAAAAAAACCACGGTAATATATAAAAAAGGGATAGATTAATTTGAATTAGTAAATAAAATAGTAGTTTCGTTTATATATGAGTATCTCAAAAGGGTACTCTTTTTTTTATGTAACGATATTAGTTGAACATATAAAATATTATTAAATGGTATTAGATCCTATTTGAAAAGGCACGTAGCAAGGTGCTAGTCATTAAGACGAGTGCTAACTCTAGTAAATACAAAAGGGCATATAAAGGCGTTTACGTAAATAGATTTAATGAATAAGCATAATATCAGCAGAAATACATTGAAAAAGTTAAAGGTAAGATTAAATCATAATTGAGTACCTAAGATATTCTACTGTTTTTATTTGGAATATGTGGTGTAATAATTAGTATATAACATAATTTTGAAAGAAGGCAGTGAGGGGAAGAAATATGAAAAAGTTAAATTTATTGAAGAAATATAAAGTTATTAATATCATGGTAATTAGTTTTATAGCTTTATTATTAATTGGATGTAATTCTAATAACAATGTAAAATCTGAAT
The DNA here is from genome assembly GCF_019977655.1 of Clostridium gelidum. Classification (NCBI taxonomy): domain Bacteria; kingdom Bacillati; phylum Bacillota; class Clostridia; order Eubacteriales; family Clostridiaceae; genus Clostridium; species Clostridium gelidum. Next base: position 5,847,409 of record NZ_AP024849.1, on the reverse strand, counting down.
CTGTAAAACAAGAAGCTAAAGCAAATACTGTTGAAAAACAAAATGAAAAAGTGTCTCAAGTAAAAACTGAGGATCCTAACGCTATAAATGGTTGGCTTAAATATGAAGATAGATGGCATTATTTTGAAAATGGTTCTCCTCAGATGGGTTGGATAGAAGATAATAATAAATGGTATTATTGTGATGAATTGGGTTCAAAGATAGGTTGGTATATGATTAAGAATGAGTGGTATTATTTTTCTGAAACAGGGGAAATGTTAACTAATACAACCACACCAGATGGATATACTGTTGATTCTAATGGACATATAGTACAAGAAGGTTAAGAGGTGCAGTAAATTTGAATAGAGGGAAGTTATAAAGCTACTCTTTTATTTTGCAATAAAATCTGTATTTTAAGCCACCGTACAGATAATTTAAGAGATTTTAAAAATCAAGGTAATTCTCCAATTGCGGCTCAACTTTTAGCTGTAGTCTCAGAGCCTCAGTTATGAACAGTGAAATAAGCTCTAGTAAGCTCTCTGATTGTTCTCTATTTATAGGGATATTAATTTATTGAAAAAAGAATGCTCTCAATTAAGAAGCCACTGAAAAACTAAAAACATTTACTCTTATAGATACAGATGTATATTTTCACAGGTCAAATATATCTAAAAATATTAAAGAGAGCCATCAGAAATGATTCTGATGGCTCTCTTATTTTACCAACTCAAATAGCAAAAGATTAATGGCACTTTTTCAGTGCCCTCCTCAATTAAGCATTACCAGAAATATAACCCGTATATAGAGCAGTATAATATCCGGTATCTGAATTATATTTTGTGTTGTCTAGATGCAAATTTCCACTGCATTTAGATCCACCAATATATTCTGTGACATAAAGATAGTCTTTAATTTGAGAAGTACTTGTATATACTTTTGTTCTTTCTCTGTAGAAGGTCATCATAGCTTTTGTACCTATTGTACCTGGTTTTGAAATTTCAACAGATGATGTCGTTGGGTCTGAAATTTTAGTATTAGTAGCAGCGTACACTGGCATTCCACTTAATACTGAAGCAGTTAATAATAGACTTAATGTTTTTACAATTTTATGTTTCATAAGATTGATATCCCCCTTTTAATTTATTTCAATATAATTATAACTCATTATTTATGAAAAAAATGTCAAAATAACTGTATATATTAAAAAAATATAAAAAATTGGATAATTTCAAATATTTTATATTAATTACATGTTTTTTGAGATTATGTATAACTTATAATGATTGCATAATTAGATGTGAAATATACTATTATTGTATAGCTTTATATGCATTAACTATTCCAGCACCATAGTATTTACTAGAGTTATTATTATCTAATTTGTCAGCAGTTTTATATATTTTTTTTGCTACTTGTTTTGGAGTAATATCATTATTTTTGCAAATGATAAGAGCCGCTACAGCTGATACTTCTGGAGCTGAAATAGACGTTCCTTGTATCCAAGTATAATCAGAATTAATAGCTGTTGTTAAGCACATATCTGAGATATCAGATGATTCAAATATATCGCCTCCAGGTGCTGATATATCTATAAACTTTTTTCCATAATTTGTGTATGATGCAAACCTATCATCTTTTCCAGTTGCTGAAACAGTTATAACATTTTTAATATCACCAGGTGCTTCATATGTTAATCCAGTATAGCTAAATCCCTGAGCACCATATTGTGAATTAAGATAGTTAGTTAAATTTTTGTTATTATCACAATCTAGTGATTCATTTCCAGCAGCAGCAATAACTGTAACATTATTTTCAGTAGCATATTTAATTGCTCTTTTAAATAATGAATATTCAGCCATGTCAGCACCTATGTTATATTTAATGCCTGTATCAGGATCAGTCCAGTAACATTTCCCCTTTAAATCATAAGCACCAATACTCAAATTAATAACTTTCACTCCATCATTAACTGAAGCCATTATCGCTGATGAACAAATTGTGGCATTGGTGTCTCCATGCTGATTTAAAATACGATAACTTTTGAAACCAATGTTTGGAGCAACACCTTTTGTTTTACCATTCGCAGCAATTATTCCAGCAACATTTGTTCCATGCCCTAATCTATCAGTTACATCATCTGAATTTCCAGTTTCAGATGAATCATTTCCAAAGTTGGCTGGAACTAAGTTTTTTCCGCCTAAAAAATTATCAACTAAATCGGGGTGAGTTGTATCTACACCAGAGTCTATAATTCCGACAACGACATCATGATTTCCTGATTCCAAATTAAAACTTTCACCATTATTAGTAACTCTTTTTATATTCCATTGATAATTTTGATATAAATTATCAGATGCAAATATAGAGTCATCTTCTGAACCCGTAAATTCTTCTGTTTTTTCATTTGACAGTTTAATTACATGGTTTGGAGATAAGGATTGTACACTATTTTGGGATTTAATTGTAGGTATTAGTTTAGCAGGACATTTGACTTCAATTCCTCCTAAGTCAGGAAACTCATTTACAATTTTGCCTCCAGCATTAGTTACAATATCTTTTACATTTTTATCAATACTATTGTCATTAAATAAAATTACTAAATTTATATTTTTCTCACCTGTAGTTGCAGCAGTAGCTACAGTATTATTAGGTAATATAGTAAAACTAAAAACAACTATACTGGTTAAGAAATATATTAGTTTTTTTTTTGCGTTTTTCATTTTGTGCCTCCATTCTTAATATAACTTATGCCTATACAATATAAATATATAGGCATTTATAGATAAGGTATAGTTTTATTAATTATTATAAATATAATAGTAGAAAGTTAGTAGTTTTTTACACGTAACAGATAAGATGCAGACAATAAACCACTGGGGGATATGGTTCATTATAAATTGGTATTGCATTGATATATTTAGAATAATAATCAGTCTACACATTACATTATATTACATAATAACCCACTACTTACTCAATTGATATATTACTACCATTTCTTATGTCTTGTAAAGTTATATTTAGAGAATTTGCAGAATCTAATTGATTTGATTACTATAGAATTCTTTGAAAAAGCACATAAAGGAAAAAGTATACTTGAGTATCACAAAAGCCTTACCTTTTGATAATTTTGACTGTTTTACTTTATTATTTGAACACTAGAATTTTTTTATGATGGGGTGGGGTGAGTTCAACAAAATCCACGTTAATGAATATAGTTTCATAAATGAACGTTTTTAGAACTATATTGAAAGTCTTAAAAATAGCTGATTTATAAGTGATTTTTAGTTCCAAAACTATTACCAAAAACAAAGTATCAAAATAACTCTAATATAACCTTTATGGTACTTACTTTTGGTTATAGTTGGCTTAACGTGGGTTTTGTCGGAAATGCTGGCGCTACCCCTGTTAAAACAAAATGAATGGATCAAGCAGCAATTAGATAATTTAGTTATCGAATGTTTGAATATTCATATAAATGCAAACCAAAAAACGCTCGCCTTATAGGGACACAGACACGCAAACATACTCCAATCAGACAGTACACTCATTTGTAACAACATCTGAAGTGGCATTCTATCTAGTATAAGCAATATTATAGCAATACCTTATCTTATAATATCAAAAATATATCTGATATATCGTAAACTACATTAGGTTTTTCGCAAATTTAAGGGTCCAACATAATGTTGAAGGTAACGAAACAAATAACACTTCCTAATTTGCTTTCTTATGTATTACTGGTCCGGTATATAAGAAATAAATAAGATAAAAATTCGGATGTTGGTAAATGAGACATCCGAAATAATTATTTTGTTTAGAAAAATGATTTAATATTTAATTCTTCTAATTTTGCATTCATTATAATAATAATCTTCTAATCCTTTTTTTATATCTAATAGTTTTCCATATGGAATAGTATCCCAACAACATATAAGCCATCTAATCGCATTGTATAATTCTTTAGCAAGAGGGTCCCACATTCTATTAGATGTATTAGTACCATTTCCACCACCGCAATCTCCTTCACTCATTAATGGATTAAATAGCTGTGGCCTTTTAAGATCAGCAAGTTTTATTAAATGTTCTCCGGCTCCACTTCCACAAGTTATAATTTTTTGGATATTTTTATTTTCTTTATTAACGCATAGAAATTCATAATATTTATTTGTCAATTTATCGTGGGCATCACTGTGCTTGGTTTTTTCATTCAATAATCTCGCATATATTAATAATTGAAGATCATAATCTCGAACTATGGATTGCCTAGTTCCTTCTCTGTAACAATCCAAGTGCTCTAATTTTTTATACATAAAATTACTTCCTTTTATATTGATTATAATTATTATATTTAGTAATGCAAATTTTAAAAGTCTTAAATAAAATTAATTTAACAATGTATGTTACAGAAACAATAAAATATATGATTTTTACTAATTTGTTAAATATTTGTAATATTTAAAAGGAATTTACCTACTTTTGTATAATTATATTATATGGGAAGAGGTGAATTGGATGGCACAAAAACCAGAGATAGCGCAACAACCTAGAAGGATATTAAATGAAAGAGGAGAGCAAATTAAGGAACCTGTTTATATGGCTCCACCTAATCCGACAAAACCAACAAAGAAATAAATGAGTGGAAAAGAAATACTTGAAATAGTAGATATACTTCCAAAATTATTAATCTATTTGTTACCAGGAGTATTATTCATTAAAATTATAGAATATCAATTGAGCGTTAATAGATCTGAAAATAAGTTTAAATTTATATATTACATATTAGTAAGTTATATATTTATTAATGTTGGAGAATTAATCTCTAAATTCAGATATGGTTATTTTGATATTTATACATCGGAATTTACTTTTGGAACGATTGTATTAAGTATAGTAATAGGGTATGGAGTTGGACTCTTTTTAAAAAGTGATGTTTCGCTTGATGCATTAAGATTTTTTAAGATTTATAGAACTAATAATTCAAGTATATTTGCTGATATAAAGGATATTGAACTAGGAACTTGGGTAAAAGTATATTTAAATGATGATAAAATAGTCTATTCTGGAGCGTTTAGGGAATATGAAAATTCTTTTGATTATGATAAAACATTTATAATTTTAAGCAGTTATATTAGTTACTCATATGCTAAATATGCTAAAAATGATATTGATGAATGTATATTCGTGAATGATAGAAATAAAACTCAATGGGTGGCTATTAAAGTTAAAAATATTAACCGGTTAGAGATTGATTATTCTGCCCAAAGCAAAAAATTGAAAGAAATAAAATAAAAAGAGCATCTATAGAAATATAGGTACTCTTATTTATGGATAAGATTTGGTATATATCATATATACAAGTAATACAATATATACAATTATAATCAGTATTAATATTAACAAAGTGAAAGGTAATTGTGGTATAAAGGCCATATGAATGAAATACAAAAGAATATTAACATATAGAATTTAATCTAGATAGATGATTTACAAGAAGACAGAGGTATAAACACCATACAAAATCATTCAAATGTAATATAAGATGATTAATAAAGAATTGAATAAAAGGTTATAAGAGCATCTATAGAAATATAGGTGTCTTTTTTTATTAGACCAAGGTAAGACAGTATATCTATTGTAAAAAAGAATGATAATGGTATAGAATTATTATTAATAAAAATGATAAGGGGGAATGTTGATGGAAGATCAAAAAAATGATAATAAGAATGCTGAAAATAGTAATGAATTATTAAAGGGTAAAATAAAAGGATTAAATTTATTTACAGTGTTGCATGCATTGTGGATCTTAGAAATTTATTATCTAGGATTAAATTCACTTTGGAATATTGTTCAAAAATTTAATATTCAGATTCAATTACCTATATTAGCAGAAAAATGGAATTCAATATTATTAAATTACTTTAGAGAGTGGTATGCTTTTTCTTTTTTTGTTGGAATTGCTTTAATTATATGTGGATTTGTTTTTAAGATTATCAATGAAATGCCAATAATTAATAATTATAAAATTATATGCCGATATTGCGATTATGGGTGGCATGCAGGATTTATGGTGATTTTAATATATTTCACATATATAATATATTTAAAAGCCTCAATATACTACTTGCTTCTAGTATTAATAATATGTTTATCTATACGCGCGTTTATATGGTGTATAAAAAAAGTTTTGAAATATTTGCATGATAAGTTTGGAATTGAATTCAGTTTATAATCTATAAAGTTATCCACAGAAAAATAAAATTGTGGATTGTGTGGATAACTTATTGAATATATAAAAATACATGTGATATAATTTGTTTATACTAGATTGAGAGGTGAACAGATGATTAATATATATTGTGATGAAAGTTGTCATTTAGAGATGACTGAAAATAATAAAAATGAACAAAAGATAATGGCCATAGGTGGAATTACTTGTGATGCTGAAAAAGTTAAAGAAATAAATGAAAAGATAAGACTTATAAAAAAGAATTATGGAATAAATAGGGCTGAAATTAAATGGACAAAAGTAAGTGAGCCTAAATTAGAATTTTATAAAAATATAATAGATTTATTTTTTGAAGAGGATAATTTGAAATTCAGAGTTATTATAAAAGACAAGCGTGAAATATATTATACTCAATATAATCATGATGATATATATTACATAATGTATTTTTATTTACTTAGAGAAATGATTTCTATAAATCAAGAAAATTCTATATATATAGATAAAAAAGATACACGTGGTGGTCAAAGAGTTCAGAAATTAAAAGAATATTTATGTCACCAAAAGATGGATTTCGATCTAAAATTAATAAATAAAATTCAAATTGTTACTTCTAGTGATTGTGAGTTAATGCAGTTAACAGATATATTTATAGGTGCTATTACTTATGCTAATAGACTAGATGACCATAGAGAAAATACAAGTAATACAAAAATAGAATTAGTAAATTATATAAGACTCAAAACAGGATTGACCTTATTAAATACTGTTCCTATTAGTTATAGTAAGTTTAATATTTTTGTTTGGAATTAGGTGGGGGGGTTAATATGTATTATGGATTGAGCACTCCAAAGAATTTTTGCGAAAATGAAATAGTTTGTAGTAATTTAATTAGTGTATATAATGATCTTAAGATAAAATTTTTCTCAAAAGAACATAGGCCAAATCTTAAGGGAGTATTTATATTTGTAGAAAATTATAATGAATTTGGAATTAATAAAAGATTTTTACATTCAGTATCAATTAAAGATAAACAATATTATAATAGTTATCCTTGCGTTAATGACATTACAAGTATAGTATGTACAAGTAAATGTGATGTGAATTCTAATGAAAATATATGTTGTACTAAATCACAACGTAGAGCGATTTGTTATTATAGGTTAGCAAGAATTCATTGGATTTCAGAGATTATTCAATTAGCCAATAATAATGATATTAATATTAAGATTTGGAGTAAACTTTTTACTGATAGAACAACTGGACAACAAAATATTAGAAAAAGATTTGTTTGGTATAAAAATGGGTTGGCCAATTTTGTTATTATATTTGAAGAGAAATACAGAAATGAAAAATTATATTGTTTGAAATTTGTAACTGCATACCCTGTATTTGGGAGAAGGGCTCAAGATGGTTTTTTAAATGATTACCAAATATTTTGTAATAAATAAAAAAACCGGCTCTCCCGTAAGAGTCCGGATGTCTCCTTCTACCCTAGGTAGATGAGATAATTAACTGTTGTTCACCTTTAATTTAGCATGATTATAAAAAAAAGTCAAGCTTAATTGCTAACAACAGTTGAATATGATATAATTATATCTTTAATGTAGTCTATGCGATCACATTAATATTATGAACTTAAATCTAAAGAATTATTCAAAATAAATGTAATTAATATATTTTATTAATTATTGAAATAGTGGTCGGAATACCGACAAAATACCGACATTTCATAAATATATATAAGTGTACAAGCTATTTTATAAATATATACGATTAAGTTTAAATCTATGAAAATACAAGCCTTACATAGAATTATCTTTGCAAAAGAATTTGTAAAAATATACAAGGTTTTTCCCACTGGGAGTACCAAATAATATTAAAAACGGCTTAAACATACGTGTTGAGCCGTTTTTATTGTTGAAAAGGGGACAGAAGGTTTAGAATATAGGAGATATGTAGAATGATAAATAGCACAAATTTTAATTTATTTACAATAAAAGACAGATATTTACACAAACAAGTGTTATAATTTATAAGAAATAAAAATTTTGTATAGTGAGGTGCGATTATGAAAACTTTATGTAGTAAGTGCACGATTAATCATCGTATTGAAGAGTATAAGGAAAAACTAAATACTAGTATAGAGGAAAGAAAAAATAATTTATTAGATGATGAAGTAGTTCTTATAAGTCAGTTTCTTGATAACTTTATATATAAATGTGTATCTTGTAATAGAAATATACAACATTTATCTAGATTAAACTTAAAAAATGTATTTGGAACACATACAACATTGTATTATTATGGAGAACAACACTTACTTGTAGATTTATACTTTTATATAAAGGAAGGAATAAAAAATAATGAACTTATATACGTTTCTATGGAAGAGAATCTTTATAATAAGTTATTAGATTTTCTTAAGGCTAATAAAGTTTCTATTGAAAATATTAAATTTAGGTCTGTAAAAGAATTAATTTTGGGTCATAAGAAGGGTGGTTTTATTGGCTTAAAAGAAACAGCAATAAGCATTTTAGGAAATAGCAATATTGAAAAATATAATGGGCTAAGATGGATTGGTCAACCAAGTTTTGCGATTCAAGGTACTTCTGAGAAAGACTTTTTAGATATGGAAGTAGACTTGAATATATTTATAAAAGATATGAATGCATCTCTTCTCTGTGTATATGATGCTTATGATTATATTCATGAAGGTAGAGTTATTAATGAAAGAGTTATAGAAGAATCATTACAAACGCATTCATTTATTTTAAACAATTTCGTTTCATAAATAAGATAATAATTTTATAAAATAGAGAAATTATAGTGAGCCTGTAATAAGGATCTTTCTTTATTGATACAATATCTGTAGCATATAGGATAAAGAATTATAGATGGACAATCCCACCTATAATTTTTTATCATATTTCATACTAATGCATAACCTTATTATTTAGTTTAGTCGAAATAAAGCCTATTAGTTATATTAGAATTACTACTTGTTCCTGAAATTCCTGTGTTTGTACCACTTTTTAGTAGTTGAGATGCACCAGTATTTTGCCATTCTTGAACTTGATTAATAGCTTCTTGAGGAGTTTTTCCCAATCCTACAAGTACACCTAATAAAATAAATTTCTGATAGGCACGGTTTGTATCCATTCCTTGCGTAGTTTCCCTTAAAGCATAAGTAACTAGTGGATCAATATATCTAATCCAATCATCAGGAGTAAACTTGGATGTATTTTGCTTTACTTGCCTATCGTCAGGAATATCAAATCCCAAATTAATGTTATTTATATCACTCATATAATTGTCATCTATAAGTTCATTAATAGTTTTAAGATCAAAAAAAATACCCATAAAGACCTCTCATATATTTATATATTATAAAATGTATGATGGAAGGAATCAAAATGTGCTTTAATAATTTATTTTTTACCAAATTATAAATATTAGACTAATTACTTATTCTATTGTTTTAACTTGATTTTATTACTATTTTTATTTTTTAAATTCATTTTGGAGATATAAAGAAATTTGATTTAATGCTTCATCTGCCTTATTTGTAATCTTATCCATTGTAATAAATCCGTGAGTAACACCATTAAATCTTATAATCTCTGATTGGATTTCTGTTTCATTTAATTTATTTCCATAAGCTTCGCCTTCATCTCGAAGAGGATCAATTTCTGCAGTTATAACAAGTGTATCTGGTAATTGATTAAATTCATTTGCCAAAAGAGGAGAGACATATGGATTTTTTCTATCTTCTTTTTGTGGTACATATAATGAAATATATTTTTCCATTTCTTCTTTAGAAATATTAAAGTCATTAGAAAAATCAGACCAAGATTGAGTATTTAATTCATAAATGTTTGTAGAAGGATATATTAATACCTGACAAGTTATGTGAGGACCATTTTTGTCTTTTGCCATTAAGCAAACTGCTGCTGAAAGATTTCCACCGGCACTATCGCCAGCAATAGCAATATGATTTTCATCTCCATTTATACTTTTTGCATTTTTATTAGTCCATTGTAGTACATTATATACATCATTAAGTCCAGCAGGAAAAGGATTTTCTGGGGCAAGACGGTAATCTACTGATATGACTATTGCTTTTGTATTTTTTGAAAGCTTTCTGCAAACATTGTCATGAGTATCAAGATTTCCTGAAATCCAGCTACCACCGTGTGAATAAATAATTATAGGAAACATATCTCCACCTTCAGGTGTATATATACGAACTGGTATTTCTTCAGAGTTTATTTCTACAGTAATATTTTTGATATTTGAAAATGGTATAGGTGGTTTAGATGATTTAATAGACTCATTATTTAATCTTTCTCTAATATCCTCTATGGATTGCTCGTTAGTTGATTTAGGATTAAGGATTTTATCTAATTGTAAGTTTACTGCAATATATGTATTGATTTTGCCACCCTTTGTTTCAGTTAAGTTTTTTATAATAAAAAAGCCTGTTACAATAAGTGCAAATATACCAACTAATAGAATCTTATTTGTCCTTTTCATTTTATTTACCTCCATTAATTATAGTGATTACACTGGCTCATTTAGATGAAAATAAAGAGTATCCATAAAATACAGATACTCATTAAAAATTTAAGTAGTATTATAATTTACTTATTAAGTGTAATTTATTCTCATGTTTAACAATTAGGCTAGCCTTATTTTATTACGAGATAAAATTTGTAGTATTTTTATAAAAAAAGTTTATTGAACTTATGTAATTTTATTAAATAAAACATATATCTTAAATGTAAGGAATATTTAAACAATAGTAATTTAGATATTGATAGCGATTAAAATAAAAGATTTTAAGGAGAATGATGGATATGAGAGAAAGAAAGTACGTAAAATTTAGAGTTGATATGTATAATGATACAAAATTTAAAATAATAGATAGAAAGCCTGAAAGAGATCTTATTCACTATGTTTGGACTAGGATTGTAACTTTGGCTGGCAAGGTTAATTTAGAGGGCGATTTATATATGTCAAAAACCCTTCCATATACAATTGAAACTTTAGCAATAGAATTTAATAGGGATATTGAACAAGTTAAATTAGCATTAGATGTGTTTATAGAATTAGAAATGGTTGAACTTATGGAAGGCAATATTTATAGAGTGAAGAATTTTGCAAAGCATCAAAATATTAAGGTGAAGGAAAAAATTAAAGTTACTAATAACGAGGGAGACATAAAAAAAGAAGAAATTAAGTTAAAAGAAAATTTAGAAAGTAAAATAGATAATAATGAAGTTAAGGAATTTAAAAATGAGATAAATCAAAATGAAGTGGAAAATGCTATACACAAAAATGGTCCTATACTTCTACAGTCGAAAAAGAACAGTAAGGTGAACAAAAATAAGAAAAAAGCTTCGAAAATTGAAGATACTGATGGGGAAACAGAGGATACTAAAATTATTTGTTTTTATGATTCTGATGAAGGAAGACCTTTAGAGGAAGGTGAGCGAGTCGTCGAGGCATGGTCATTTTGATTTCCTAAACAATAGCTATTTTTTAATGCCTATTGAATTGTTTACCAAGTGGGATTATAATATTTACAATAGAACATATGTGCTCATAATTTTAAAGGAAATTAGGTGTAATTAATGGATTATATGCAGGGATCTCTTTTTGAAAATGTAAATAGATCTCCTTTAGCGGACAGGGTTAGGCCAAGAACATTCGAGGAATACATTGGCCAGGAACATATTTTAGGAAAAGGAAAGGTATTAAGACAACTGGTGGAATCAGACAATATTACTTCTATGATTCTTTGGGGCCCGCCTGGCGTTGGGAAAACTACACTTGCTATGATTATAGCCAATATGACCAACGCACATTTTATAACCTTTAGCGCTGTAACGACAGGAATCAAAGAAATCAAAGAAATCATGTCAAAAGCAGAATTTAGCAAGATGATGGGGACACGAACTGTAATATTTGTTGATGAAATTCACCGTTTTAACAAAGCTCAACAGGATGCATTTCTCCCTCATGTAGAGAAAGGAAATATAGTTCTAATTGGAGCAACTACAGAAAACCCTTCTTTTGAGATTAATTCAGCGTTGCTTTCTAGAAGCAGGGTGTTTGTACTTCAATCTCTACAAAAAGAAGATATTATAAAGTTATTAAAAAATGTATTAAAGGATGAAAGAGGTTATGGAAACGGTACTATTGATATTTCTGATGAGCTTCTTGCCCTAATAGCTGCATACTCCAATGGAGATGCCAGAACTGCCCTTAATGTACTAGAAATAGCAGTGATGAGCGGTGAAATAAAGGGAAGAACTACTGTAATAAGTAAAGAAATTGTGGAAGGATGCATCCAAAAGAAAGCATTGTTATATGATAAAAATGGAGAGGAACACTATAATCTTATATCTGCTCTGCACAAATCTATGCGTAACAGTGACCCGGATGCTGCAGTCTATTGGCTGGCAAGAATGTTAGAAGCTGGTGAAGAACCTTTATACATTGCAAGAAGACTAATCCGGTTTGCTTCAGAAGATATAGGACTTTCTGACCCTAGGGCACTTGAGATGACAATAGCGGTGTATAATGCAGTTCATTATCTTGGCATGCCTGAGTGCAATGTGAATTTAACCCAAGCTGTAGTATATTTATCTATAGCTTCTAAGTCTAATGCACTTTATATGGCTTATGAAAAGGCAAAAACAGATGTTCAAAACACTATTGCAGAAGGAGTTCCTCTACATCTTAGAAATGCACCAACAAAGCTTATGGAAAATCTGGACTATGGTAAGGGTTATCAATATGCTCATGATTCAAAGGATAAAGTAGTGAATATGCAGTGCCTGCCAGAAAATCTGAAAGATAGACAGTATTATCAACCTACGAATCAAGGTGTTGAAAAAAATATAAAGGAACGCTTAGAGCTTATTAAAAAGCTGAAGGCTAAAACAAAAAATACCCAGTAAATTTTACAATTTTATTAGTAATTTTTATAAAATTGATGTTATATGTTACAAAAATTAAAAACTGAATACCTTTTCTCTTATTTAAGATGTATAATAGAACATAATGATATTTTAAGTAGTTTGGAATATTGAATATAAAGATAAAGGTAAAGAGAGGTGTAAAATATGGAGGTTATTCTAGAGCAATTCATTCCATCAGATAAACCTAAAAGAATTAGCAGCATGCTAAAAACCATATCAATTATTTTTTTTATAATAGCAATAATGGCTACTCTTGCATCAATTATAATTGCGATAGCATTAGGGATAGTAGGATTAATATTTTTTGCAGGAAGTTATCTTGTATATATTGATTATGAATACGAATTATATAATGGAGATATAACAATAAGTAAAGTTTATAATGCAAGCCGAAGAAAAATTGCTCAAAAAATTGATAAAGATGCAGTTCGAAGAGTATATCTTACGGCAAGAAAAGATGCACTCAAGAAAGGTGTTACAGCATATTATAATACTAATTTAGAAGGACTAAATGTATATACTTTTGAATTAAATAATAATAAAGTAGTACAATTAGCATTAAATGGAGAATTAGAGAAAATAGTTAAAATAATTTATGTTCATAAGATAACATATTAGCAGAAAATATAACTATATTCTTTTTAACAGTAAATGGATACCTATAGACTAGACATATGAAAAAGTATGTGGTCTATAGGTATTTTATTTTAGGTAAAGTAAACGAATTTTAACTTAGCAAGATTAGTATTAAATCGAAGTTAAAATAGTGGAATTATATTACTTTTTTTTAGATTGTGATATAATAGATTACAATATATAAATATTTAAATTATTAGGAGAGTGATTATTTTTGGACCCCAATTATACGTGGCAGATAATTAGTTTAGTTGTACTAATTGCATTATCTAGTTTTTTTTCAATGTCAGAAACTGCACTTATGTCTTTGAGTCAAATAAGATTAAGACATATGGTGGAAGAAGAAGTTACAGGCGCTGAATTAGTAGAAAAGCTTACTAAAGATCCAAACAGACTTTTAGGAACAATTTTGATAGGGAATAATGTGGTGATTATTGGAGCAACAGCAATGGCTACGGTACTTGCAACAGATATTTTTGGTAATAGAGGAGTTGGAATAGCAACTGGAATTATAACAGTTTTAGTGCTTATTTTTGGAGAAATAACTCCAAAGTCTATTGCAAAACAGAAATCAGAAGCTATTGCTTTAAGAGTTGCAAGACCCATAGGATTCTTAGTAATAATATTTAAGCCATTAGTCTATATAATTATTGCTATTTCTTCAATGTTTATTAGAATTTTGGGTGGAGATCCGAGTGGAGAAAAGTCTTTTATAACACATGAAGAATTGAAGACTATGGTTGGAGTAAGTGAACAAGAAGGTGTTTTGGAAAATGATGAAAAAGAAATGATATTTAATGTATTTGAATTTGCAGATCTTCAAGTTAAGGATGTGATGGTTCAAAGAGTTGATATTATTTCAGTTGATAAAGAAGTAAGTTATGATGCGGTCATGGATGTTATTAAGAATGAACAATTTTCAAGAATTCCAGTTTACAATCAGACAATAGATAATATTATAGGAGTTTTAAATATTAAAGATTTGGCTACAATTGAAAATTTAAGAGCTAATTTTAATATTTCTAAATATATAAGAGAGCCATTTTATACATTCGAATTTAAGAAGATTGTAGAATTATTAAAAGAAATGAAGAAAACAAGGAATCATATTGCAATTGTATTGGATGAATATGGTGGAACTGTGGGATTAGTTACAATCGAAGATTTGGTAGAAGAAATAGTTGGAGAAATTGAGGATGAATATGATGAAGAAAAAAATCCTGTTGAATTTATTAAAGAAAATGAATATGTAGTTGAAGGTAGCTTAAGACTTCATGATATTAGTGATTTAATAGGAATTAATATAGATTCAGAAGAATTTGATTCTGTTGGTGGACTTATGATTGAAGATCTGGGAAGAATGCCAGAAGAACAAGAAGAAGTCATAGTCAATAACATAAGATTTATTGCTGAAGAAATAGAAAAGAATAGAATTAAGAAGGTTAGGATGATTATTAATATTGAAGAAAGTAAAGTTGCTAATGATATGTGAATGATATATACAAACAAGCTGTCTAAAGGCAATTAGATAAGGTATTAAAATAGAAGGGATATTTTTCTAGTAAACTAGGATATCCCTTCTATTTCTTTAATTAATCCTAAAGTGTATGGATTTGTTATTTTATTTAACTTACCTAAATAAGAAAATTGATAATAGGAGCATAAGAATAATGGTTGATTTTATGAAAGTGGCAAAGGAAGAGGCCATTTTAGCAATGAATAAAGGTGAAATTCCAGTAGGTGCAGTGATTGTAAAAGATGGAGTTATAATAGGAAAAGCTCATAATTTAAAAGAAACTTTAAAAGATAGTACAGCTCATGCAGAAATATTAGCGATTAAGGAAGCTTCAAAATATATTGGCAATTGGAGATTAAATGGAGCTGAAATGTATGTAACTTTGGAACCATGTCCAATGTGTGCTAGTGCTATTTCACAAAGCAGAATATCTAAAGTTTATATAGGAACTTTTAATAAGGATATGGGGGCTTGTGGTTCACTAATAAATCTCTTAGATAATAGGGGACTAAATTCATTTGTGGATGTTAAATGGATTTATGATGAGGAATGCTCAGCATTATTAACAAAGTTTTTTGAAAATAGGAGAAAAAACGAATTATAATTAGTTATAGAAATAGTAATAATAATTTTTTATTCATTATAAGATTTGTATACTTTAGTATGTATTAAATTAGAAATCCTTAAGGTACTTGATATAAGTGTACCTATTATTAAAAATGAAATATATGCAGAGCAGTACTGTGACAAAAAAGGAATTACAACTACAAAGGGAACACCCTGATAAAGAGCTGTTACAACTCGTCCTACTTTGTCAAACATAAATGGAATTTTATTAGAGGACATTCCAGCATAATATGAAGTTATATTAAATTCAGCAAATTTGAAAATGAGTATAAAAGTATATGTAATAGAAACTAAATTATATATATTGAACAAGATACTTGTACAGAGCACAAAAAACAAATCGCAATAAGGATCTAATATACTACCGAGTTTAGATTGAATGCATAGTTTTCTAGCAATTCTTCCATCGATGAAATCTGTTAATATGATTAAAGAAAGAACAATCAATTGTAGAACATTATTCTTATTAATAAAAAGTAATATGAATAAGATAGTTAATGGTACTCTGAGCAATGTTAGGGTATTAATAGATAGTTTCTTAATTAATTCCAAATTTCTCACCTAGCGATACAGCATTAGTTTTGCTACCTTCTTTATCAGAATAAGCAAATTTAACCTTTCGTAGTGGGTTTTTACTCAACAATATTTTTTTAAACATATTTTCACTCCTTTAATCATTCATTACACTCGCGAATTTCAAAATTTTCTCATCTGAAATGGTGGAAATATTAGTTTTACCATCAACTTTAATATTGAGTTCATCAGTTTTATTTTTAGAATTTAGAATCATCTTAACAATTTGTCGTTCAAAAAAGTTCATCTTTTTAAAATTAAAAACTGCACCTAGTGAATCAATGATAGTTGCATGATTAATTAATTCATTAGAAAAAGATTTTTCAGTATATGAATTAATCTCGTCTTTTTTATCTGTCATACATGATATAAATAGTCCGAAAGGTTTAGCCATAAGTGAAACTGAATTAGTATCACAAAAATTTTTTATCTCAGCTTGTACATTGCCTACGTAAATAGAACAGCCAACAATTACTTTGTCATAATCAGAGAGATTTATGTTTTTATTTTCTTTTAGATTTATTATATTAACATCACCATTTAATTTTTCAGAGAGTAAATTAGCGCATTTTTCTGCTGCACCATATTTTGATGCAAATAAGATTAAAGTTTTCATAGTTAAAATCACTCCTTTTATATATTTGAAGATTTACTAACTCATAGACGCTTGCATATTTGTTACGACTTCAATTATTATCTATAATTGAAATTATATCATAAAAAAATATTCAGTTGAATTAAAAAAGTATGTATGATATCATGAAAAAGCATTAAAAGATTGATAAATGAAACTCGACTCACATACGTTCGCTGAGTAAGTGGTTCACTTAAAATCATAGATGTTAGTTTTCTACTTATGGAGAGATGTCCGAGTGGCCGAAGGAGCACGCCTGGAAAGCGTGTATAGGGGCAACTCTATCAGGGGTTCGAATCCCCTTCTCTCCGCCAATGAAGTTAGATGCGAAAAATGCCTGATAGCTTAGTAATACTAAGGTTTCAGGCATTTTTTATGTTTTGTGAGTTATTCAAATACTACCGCAAATTGCAGTTAAAATAGTTATGTTCAATTTACTAAAGATTTTCATTAGACCATAAAGGGTATAAAAAAGAGGAAAACATAAAGAATTAATTTACCATATTCAACACATTAATGATGTACACAGCAAATTTAAAAAGTGGATGAACAGGTTTAATGGCGTTGCAACTAAATATATCAACAATTATATGTATTGGTTTAAATGGCTACAATTGTTTGAAAATGACAAGGAAGTGGTAAAAATCCAAAACTTTATGCTTCAATGTAATGTAGCACACGATGATACAAAGGTAATTGATTTTAGAGAAAGAGAACCGATATTTGTTTAGTTATATACATTATATTGAAATTAATATTATAATATAGTATATAAACAGACTATAATTCAAAAATCAATTTTAAGATATACTGGTTTAGTAATTAAAAAAATGTGAAATGAGATTACTTATATAATATTCGATATATAGATGGGGGATAAATATGATATTTAAAGAATTTGGCAACAAAAATATGCCAGTTATCATTTTTCTTCATGGTGGCGGACTGTCATGGTGGTCATTAAAACCACAAATTGAAGCATTGCAAAAGGATTATTATATTGTTACACCTATTATTGATGGGCATGGTGATGATTGGAATAATACTTTTGTAAGTATAAAAAAATCCGCAGAACAGGTTATTAATTATATAAAAGAAAATTGTAATGGAAAAGTTTTTGCAATTTGCGGTCTTTCTATTGGTGCTCAAATCGTTGTTGAAATAATATCACAAGAATGTGGTATCACAGAGAATGCTGTTATAGAAAGTGCGTTGGTTTATCCTATGAAAATGGCAGTCACATTAACTGTACCGATGTATAATGTGTGCTATGGGCTAATTAAGAAAAGATGGTATGCAAGACTACAGGCTAAAACATTAAATGTACCATATGAATTATTTGAAACCTATTATGAGGATAGTTCACGAATGACAAAAGAAACACTAATTAATATTACGAAAAGTAATGGAGATTATTCAATATCTTCAACATTATGCAAGACGAAAGCAAGAACATTAATATTAGTTGGTGAGAAAGAATTATCAATAATGAAAAAATCAGCAACACTACTTCACGATACCATTAATGGTAGTTTTTTAAAAGTCATTACAAAAAGTGGACATGGAGAAATTAGTTTAATTCATCCAGATAAATACCTTGATTTATTGCAACGCTTTTTTGCAAATAATACAAAACATAGCCAAACATTATAACTAATAGTATAAAATATGTACATCTGTATATGTAGGTGATATAATAAGAATATAAGTGAATATTATAATATTTTGTAATATAATGTCATGAAAAGTTGGAAACGATGATGATTTCTTTTATTTGGGCACCTTAAGAATTCGGAGTTAGTGGTGCAACCTGCCAACAATTAAGTTATTAATTGTTGACAGGTTTTTTTATTGAAATTTTAAGTAAGGGTAGGAGATTAAAAATGAGATGGCTTAATAATTTAAAGGTAGGTAAAAAATTAACATTACTTATAGTATGCTCTTTAATAGGGTTACTTGCAGTAGGTACAACTGGATATTACTTCTTACTAGCATCTAGTAAAAGTATTGATTCCATGTATAATGAAAGATTATTGTCTAGTGAATGGTTGAGTGAATCTAGAGTGCATGCAAGAGCTATTACAGCAGATATTTATAGACTTATGGTAACAACGGATAAAAATGAAAATGATAGTTTAATTAAAGATATAGATACTCGTGCCGGAGAATTTAATAATTATATGAATCAGTATAAAAATTTAAAGTTGGATTCATTTGAAACAAGTAAAATAAAAGAGATAGAGGATAACTTAGCTAAGTATAGAGAAGGGAGGAAAACTGTTATTAGTTTAGCTAAAGAAAATAAAAATCAGGAAGCATATGAGTATTATGGAAAAAATGTTGATACATATGTACAAGCTTTCATGAATGATTTGGTTAAACTTGGTGAACATAATAGACAAATTGCTGAAGAAATAAATAATACTGATAAATCAAATTTTAAGGTTGCAGTAGGAACATTTTTAAGTATAGTTATCACAGGATCAATTTTGATAATTTTATTAGGATTACTAATAACAAAACGTATTACTAAGAGATTGAATGATTTTGTAGTATTTATAGGTGCATTGTCAGAAGGAAATTTTTCAATGGAAGTATCATCAGAGAATCTTCAAGATAAGAGTGAGTTTGGAATAGTAACCAATGCTTTAGATAAGATGACAAAGAATATTAGAGAGTTACTTAAGCAATTAGGAAACACATCAGAGCAATTAGTGTTATCATCAGAAGAATTAACTGCAAGTGCTGAACAATCAGCAGATGCATCAAATCTTGTCGCTACTGCTGTAACTAATATGGCACAGGGTGCAGATGATCAACTTGCATTTGCCAATGATACTACTAATGTAGTTGAAAATATATCTGAGAAAATAAATGTAGTATCTGAAAATACAAAATCAGTTTCAACATTGACAGATAATGCTGAGGTTTCAGCGAATGCTGGTGAAGAAGCAATAGAAAAGGCTATTAATCAAATGGAACTAATAGAGAAGAAGACTAATGAAACATCATCTATTATTAGTGAGCTTGAAGAAAAATCAACTAAGATTGGACAAATTATTGATACAATTGAAAGCATATCAGAACAAACAAATCTACTTGCATTAAATGCAGCAATAGAGTCTGCAAGAGCAGGAGAAGCAGGAAAAGGGTTCAGTGTAGTAGCAGATGAAATTAGAAAATTAGCAGAACAGTCACAAGAAGCAACAAAAGAAATAGCTGAAATTATTAATGATGTTCAAAATAAAACTAATAGTGCAGTTTCAGTTATGAATGAAAACTCAAAAGAGGTTGATGCAGGAGCAACGGTTGTAAATGTTGCAGGTACAAGTTTCCGTGAAATACTTAAAATGATAAGATCAATATCTGAACAAATTCACGAAATATCAAAGTCAATTAATGAAATAAGTGTTGGAACTAAAGCATCAGTTACTTCAGTAAATAATATACAAAATATAAGCATGAACATAGCGGATGAAACACAAACAATATCAGCAGCGGCAGAAGAACAGTTAGCATCTGTTGAAGAAATAGCTTCATCTAGCAAGATTTTATCTCAGATGTCTGAAGATTTGGGAAGTATTATAGCTAAATTTAAAGTATAATTTATAATAGCTTGTTTATAATTATTTTTAGGAATTTAAATTATAAACAAGCTTTTTTTGTTTTACAATTATAAGAATAAATTTAAGCGTTATTATTATTTAAGTCAAGCTTTGGTGGTTAGTGTTTGATTTTCTATTTTTTAATCTAACTTTTACTAAGTTCTTCGAGTCAGCAATAAAAATATAGCTATGTTTTAAGTTGATTAACTATATAGGATTATATAATGAACTATTGGAGACAATAATTATAGGTGAATTATTAATATTTTGTAACAATATTGAAGTTTATTAGAAAGTTAGATATTATTTAATAATTAAGTAGTTGTAAGAATTATTTTTAAAGGAGTAACTTAATTGTGATTTATGAATTTTTTATAATGCATTATCACGCCACTTTTTACCCAGTTAATATAATTTTTAGTTGAATATAAACTATACACGATTTTTTCTTAGAAATGAGGAGAACGTGTATAGTTTTTTTTGTTATACATTACCTTATTTTTAGAAGAGGAAGTGTATTTTATGAGAAAAACAATTCAAATGGAGAAGAAATATAACAACAAACAATGGTAAAGTTTAATTTTTAAAACATCAATAACAAAATAAAAGATAATATATCAAATATTCGTTTGATTTGATAAAATAAATTTAAATGAAACAATAAATGTCGAAAAAATTACATAAAAATAGAGGAAATAAAGTATTTGTGTAGAATAATGTATTAAATGAAAGAAAAAGAGAAAAGAACAGAAAGAAATTTATATAGAAAATGGATAATGAAAGAAAAAATTTAAAGATAGTCAATTAAACAAAGAAGTTAAGATAAAAGTTTGAAAGAGTATTTTACAAAACCTACTAAAATTGAGGAGGGGATTTAAATGAAAAGTATAAGAATAAAAATTGTCTTAGCAATCAGTCTTTTATTATTAATTGTTTGCATTGGGTTTGGGATCTCTTCATATTTTATTACATCAAATATTCTAATTTCAAATGTAGACATGGAATTGCCGCAATTGGCTCAGCAAGGTACTTATGCCGTAGAAAAATCTCTTGCAGAACAGTGGACATCACTTGAAGTCCTTGCATCAAATGATAAAATTAGAGACCCTAGCGTCCAAATGGATGATAAAATAAAAATCATGAAAGAAGAAGCAAAAAGAACTGGAGATATTAATATAGCATATGCAGATATTGATGGAAATACCATAGCACCAAATGGTAAGGTTGTAAGCATAAAAGATAGAGAATATTTTCAAAAGGCTATCAAAGGTGAAAAATCTGTATCTGATCCTATTGAAGACAAGACAAATCCTGGATCAATGATTATGAACTATGCTGTTCCTGTAAAATGGAATGATAAAATTGTAGGCGTGATTTTCAAGGTAAGAGATGGAAATAATCTCAGTGAGATGACAAATAAAATCGTGCTTGGAGCATCTGGAAAAGCATATATGATTAACAGTAAAGGAACAACTATTGCAAACTATAATAAAGATCTTGTAATAAAAATGGATAATATCTTTGATAATCTTGCTAAAAATCCAAATTTGCAAGACATGGTGAATGTTCAGAAAGAGATGCTAAAAGGTGGGGTAGGCCCTGGGCACTATACTTACAATGGGGCAGTTAAATATATTGGATATGCACCTGTAAATGGAACACAGTG
This sequence comes from Clostridium gelidum, assembly GCF_019977655.1. Lineage (NCBI taxonomy): Bacteria > Bacillati > Bacillota > Clostridia > Eubacteriales > Clostridiaceae > Clostridium > Clostridium gelidum. The sequence goes on along the minus strand of NZ_AP024849.1, from coordinate 5,824,952 downwards.
GTTTTTAGCAGTAACAATACCTCAAAATGAGATTTTGTCAGGGTTAGACTCACTAAAAATATCTGTTTTAGTTATTGCTATAATTTTTTTATTGATAGGAATAGCCTATGGTATATTATTTTCAAAGGCAATTACAAAACCTATTATTTCCATGGCAGAGCATCTTAAAATTATGGCGGGAGGAGATTTTACTAAAGATATTTCTGAATCACTCTTAAAAAATAAAGACGAGACAGGAATTTTAGCAAAATCTGTTGATACAATGCAACGTTCAGTACGTGATGTAATTAAATCTGTTAAACGAGAATCCACGTTCGTATTAGAATGTACAGAATTAGAGAAAAAAAACATGCATGAATTGGTTCAGCAGATTGAGGGAACTTCAGCTACAACACAGGAATTAGCAGCAAGTATGGAGGAAACAGCTGCATCAGCAGAAGAAATGATGGCTACTTCACAGCAAATTGAAAGTGCAGTTCACTCTATTGAAGAAAATTCACAAAAAGGTGCAATTGAAGCAGGAGAAATTAATAAAAGAGCAGAAGAAACAAAGCAGAGTGTACAATATTCACAAAAAAAATCTAATGAAATATTTGCAAATACAAAGATAGAATTAGAAAAAGCCATTGAATCATCAAAAGTCGTAGAGCAGATAAATGTACTTTTAGAATCTATAATGAATATATCATCGCAAACAAACCTTCTTGCACTAAATGCTGCTATTGAAGCTGCAAGAGCGGGAGAGGCAGGAAAAGGATTTTCAGTTGTAGCTGATGAGATAAGAAAACTTGCAGAACAATCAAAGAATACAGTAATAGAAATTCAAAATACAACAACTAAAGTTACAGAATCAGTGGTAAATCTTTCTGAAAGCTCAAATAGATTATTAATATTTATGGATACAGATGTAAAAAATGATTATGAGACTATGCTTAATACAGCGCATAAATATAGTAGAGATGCAGAGTTTATTGATAATCTCGTAACAGAATTTAGTTCAACTTCTGAAGAACTTTTAGCCTCAATAAGTGATGTGCTAATGACCATAGATGGAGTGGCACAAGCAGCTAGTGAGGGGGCTGGAGGTACTACAGATATAGCAAACAGAGTTTCAGACGTAAATAGTAAATCTACTGATGTATTAGAGGAATCTTTGAAAGTTAAAGCAAGTTCAGAAAAATTAATGGAAGAGATATCTAAGTTTAAAATTTGAAATAATAAAATATTAAAGTGTTTAATACGTTAAAATTAAACTGTTATAATTATAATAAAAAGTATCTGCTTAGTTAGGTACTTTTTATTTCCCATAAAATACTACTGAATAAATTTCCAAGTAAATAATAAAATTATATAAAAGGTTGAATTTGATTTAGGAAACTATGCTAATAGACTGTACTCCAACAGAATTGGGGATGTTAACTGTATTTGAAGCCAAGTTACTCAACTTGAACGTGAGTATATGTTAGCAAGGAAGAAGGAAAGTATTTCAATTGCAAAAGCTGAGGGAAAGTATAGAGGGAGAAAACCAATCGAAGTAAATAAAGAAAAGTTACAAGTGTGGTTTGATAAGTTTGAAGGGAAGAAAATAAATATAGATTAACCGCAATTTACCACTAGAAATTGTAATCTACCATATTTTTTGTAATCAAAATTGTAATCAGATAATGAGATAAAAACTCACAGACGTTGAAAACACCAGAGTTGTGGAAATACTGAGAAAGCTTTCGAATCCAATTCTCTCCGCCACAGCGTTTAGATACTAGGATAGGTACTCAACACACGACACTATATAACACACGTTTAGTTAGAAAAAAATAACTAGACGTGTGTTATTTTTTAAAAAAAACGTGTATGAGGAGATGTTAGTCCGAATAATGAAAAATAACAATTTTTAAACATAATAAATAACAAAGCAAAAGATTCTGACTATGCAAAAGGCTTAATAAAATGTATATCAGTGGAATAATGATGGTTGAATTATTCCACGGATATATGATATATTAGCATTAATTAGTCTGACCACTATACCAATAATTATTTTATAGAGGAATTGATTTTTTTGAAATATCTAAAGCAATTAATGATTATTTTGATAGCATATTTTTTATGTGTGATTATACAAGTGTTTTTTAGATTACCTATACCAGGTACCGTTCTTGAATTAAATTTTCTTTTCTTAGCCTTATCTTCTGGCATTGTTAAAACTAAAATGATTTGGAATATTAGGTTCTATTATTGGACAATTCTTGTATAAAATATTAAAGATAAATGATAAAGTAGCTATGGCAATTGCTATGGGTAGTGGATTACATGCTGTTGGAACAGCTAAAGCTATGGAAATAGGTGAAACTGAAGGCGCTATGAGCAGTTTAACTATTGCGATTTCAGGAATTATGACAGTACTGATAGCACCTATACTTTGAAATTTATTTTCAATATTTTTTAATTAAATTATTTATGGAGGTATTATTATGATTGATAATAAAAACAATTCCTCAAAAGGAATAGGCCTAATTAATAAGTTATTCAATTCTATTGATAATTTATTAATTGAAGGAAGGGAACAAAGATTAAAATTAAAACTGAGTAAAGAAATAAAAAACAGTATATTTACAGATGAAATTGTAATGAAACTTAATGAAAATGACTTCTCTGGATTAATTGATCAGGAAGACAATAATATATCAATGCTTTTTTCAAGTATATTCCCTATATTTATAAAGAAAGGTGATATCATATTTAGACTATATAAACATAAAATTGAAGTAGATTTATCTGATGAAATGAATGATAGATACATTTATATATTTTCTGATGGAAGATTAACTTCTGGATTATTTCAATGTTTCACTCTTAGTGATGATGAGTATATATATGGAGTAAAAAGAATAATTGATTCTATTCCACTTTTTAAAACTGCTATCATCAATACATTAGAAAATTTCCAAAAAAATATTGATATACATAACAATAAAATAGAGAATTTAAAAAATAGGGAACCATTAGCAGAAAAAAATTATAATGAATTACTTAATTATTTATCAGAAAGCAAAGAAAATTGACTTTTGAGAGGAAGATATAAATGTTAAGTCCTGTAAAAAACACAAAAATATATGAAATGGTAATGGAACAGATAAAAGATCTTGTTAAGAAAGGTGAATTAAAGAGTGGAGATAAATTACCTTCTGAAAGAGAGTTATCTGAGAAACTCGAGGTTAGCAGGGCATCTATTAGAGAAGCTCTAAAGGCTTTGCAGATGCTTGGTCTTATTGAAACTAAGCATGGTGAAGGAAATTTCATTAATGAGAATTTCGAAAATAGTTTACTTGAGCCTTTATCTACTGTTTTTTTACTTCTTGGAAGTAAAAGTGAAAGTGTTCTTGAGCTTAGAAAAATAATTGAACCAGAAACAGCAGTACTTGCAGCAAAAAATATAACAAATGAGCAGCTTATAGAGTTAAAGGAAATAATGGAGGAACTAAATAATACCTCAGATGCTGAAGTTTGTGCTTCTCTAGATAAAAGATTCCATTATAAAATAGCACAAGCCTCTGGCAATCACTTGATTTCAACTATAATGTTTTCAGTATCTTCCTTGATTGAAAAACATATTGAAAATTCAAAAATTAATACTATTAATAAAACATTAGTTAAAGCTCAACATGAAGAAATATGGAATGCTTTAGAAACTCATAATGGCTCATCAGCTAAAGCTGCTTTAAAGAAACATTTAGAATTAAGTGATGTTTTTTAAATTTTTAAGGTTAAAACCGAATATGATTTTGCTGTATGGTTAACTAAATTTGGAATTAAAGCATACTGTATAATGTTAGCAGCAATTTAATCTGCATAATTGGAAAATGTGAAAGATTCTCTTTACTTGGATTTGGAGCAAGTGTTTCAATCTGCCAATTGAAATTAAGTGATTTTTATATATTACTAATTTTATTGGCTTTTTTTATTATCAAGAATTTCATATAGGAAAAAATTAAATTTATATCCTTAATATTAGCCTATATCAAAATATAAAGTAAATAGAATTAAAGATTAGGTGTAAATAAAAATATTTTAGAAATATAGTGGAAAAAGTCATATTATTGGGATAATAGTGGTTGAATTATTAATAAATATGTGATATATTACGATAAGTGGTAAGACCAATATACCACCATACCAGTAATCAAAACAACAAGCAATTTGTTGTTTTGATTACTGGTATGGTGAAGACTCTATATTGCATATTCAGTACTTTTATTTGTGGCATTAAGTGCATTGTCACAACTTATTATAGATAGATATTTAATAGTTTGGAGGGAATAAAAATGGAGTTATTGAAAAACATGAAAGTAAAATCAAAATTAATTTTGTCATTTCTGATTGTAGTCATCTTAATTGGCCTAGTAGGTGGAGTGGGTACGATGGCATTAAAAAAGATAGAGAAAAATGCAGAAGAAATGTATGCTTCAAATCTTAATAGCGTAAAGTTAATTTTATCGTTAAAGGGAAATCTTAAAGAAATAAAAGGAGATCTTTTAACTATTATTAATTCAAGTGATAAAGCTGAAATACAAACAGTAGAAAAAGATATTAATAGTGCTGTTGATGAAGATGATGCATATATAGATGAGTTTGATAAACTATTTAAAAATTCAAAAGAAGATGGATGGGAAGATTTTAAGGATGATCTGGCTTCATATAGAAGTGCTAGAAAAGGTATAGTTGACGCAGTTAATTCTAATAATTTGAATGAAGCTCAAAAACAATATTTAGCAATACAATCAGTAACAGAGAAGATGTTTACTAGTCTTGATAAAGTAGTAAAAACAAATTCAAATGAGGCAAAATTGGCAGATGACTCAAATCGATTGACATATGCAAAATCAAATATGACTATGATTATTTTAAATATTGTGGGAATAGCATTAGCCATTGTACTTGGAATACTAATTGCAAGAGATATGACAAAGCCATTAACTAAAATAAAAGTTTTTGCTGAAAAGTTAGCTAATTATGACTTTTCATCTTCAATTATTATCACAAGAAAAGATGAATTTGGACAAGCAGCTATTGCTTTAAATATAGCTCGGAAAAATGTAAATCAGTTAATTCAAACAATAATGGAGCATTCTAATACTATAAGTGCTTCAAGTCAAGAACTATCCGTATCAGTGCAGGAAATAACATCAAAGGTTCAAAATATAAATAGGGTGGTAAGTAATATTACAGATGGAATGGAGGGAGCTGGCGCAACTTCACAAGAAATAAGTGCATCTATCGAAGAAATGGATTCAGGAATTAATGAACTTTCTAGTAAAGCTATGGAAGGAAGCAATAATTCAAATGAATTAAAAGAAAAGGCTATAAAAATTAAAAACAATAGTCAAAAGGCCATTAAGGAAACAGAAAATTTATATATTCAAAAGCAAGAAAGAATGCTAAGAGCTATTGAAGATGGACAAGTAGTAGAAAATATTAAAGTTATGGCTGATACTATAGCAAACATAGCAGAAGAAACAAATTTACTTGCATTAAATGCAGCAATAGAGGCAGCAAGAGCAGGAGAAGAAGGAAGAGGGTTTGCAGTAGTAGCAGAAGAAGTTAGAAAACTTGCAGAGCAGTCATCTGAAGCTGTAACATCAATCCAGGATACTATCTTAAAAGTTCAGCAAGCATTTAAAAGCAGCATAGATAATGGCAAAGATTTACTTGAATTTATAGATAAAGATGTAAAGGCACAGCTTAAAGCTTATGAAGAGACAGGAAATGATTATTATGAGGATTCTGAGTTTATAAGCAAAATGTCTGAGGAAATTGCAGCTATGTCAGAAGAAATAACTGCTTCAGTAGGTCAAATAAATGAAGCAATGCAAGATATGACAGATATAGATCAAAACTCAATTGACCAAATGGAATCAATAAATGAAAGCATAGAACAAGCTACAAATTCTTTAGAAGAAATAGATTTAACAGCTGACGGACAAGCAGAACTTGTAGAAAACCTTAATGAAATAATACTAAAATTTAAAGTTTAATATATTAAATGGCCATGTTTTTGGATTGTTAACATCAGATTATCATTAATATTTATATAGATTTGATGATTAAATTTAAATATAGAAAAAGGAGATGAATGTCATGATTATTGACAAAATATTTTACAAAACATTATTTAAAAACTTATTTTCAGACACTTTTGAACTTACACTTTGGGATGGAAGCTCAGAAATTTATGGAGAAGGAAAAGTTCAATTTAAAATAATTTTCAATGAAATTATTCCTAAAGCAGATATCATTAAGGATCCTTCATTAACTTTTGGTGAGGCTTATATGACTAAGAAAATAGAAATTGAAGGAAGCGTTCAAAATGTTATTGAGTCTTTATACAATAATAAAGAAAGCTTTTTAACCAATAGTGATAAATATGCAAGTTTACTAAAGATGGCTACAAATAACATTAAAAATAGCAAAAAAAACATTGAGTTTCATTATGATATTGGAAATGATTTTTATAAATTATGGTTAGATGATACTATGACATATTCTTGCGGATACTTTAAGTCTAAAGATGATTCTTTAATTCAGGCGCAAAAGAACAAAGTAGAGCATATTCTTAAGAAACTGAATTTAAAAAAGGGAGAGACCTTACTTGATATAGGATGTGGCTGGGGTGAATTGATTATTTCTGCAGCAAAAGAATATAAAGTAAGAGCTATGGGTATAACCTTAAGTTCCGAGCAATTGGAAAAAATTAATGAAAGAATAAAGAAGGAAGGCTTGGAAAATCTAGTTAAAGTTCAACTTGCGGATTACAGAGAATTAAAAAATAGAACTTTTGATAAAGTAGTTAGTGTAGGCATGCTTGAACATGTAGGACAAGATCACCTTGCAGAGTATTTTTCAGCTGTGAAGAATTTATTAAATGACAAGGGTGTATCTTTACTACATTGTATAACAGCTACAGATATTGGAGGAAATAATACATGGATTAATAAGTATATATTCCCAGGTGGATATGTGCCAGCAGTTAAGGAACTAGTTAACTGCATGTCAGACGAAGGATTTTGTTTAAATGATGCAGAAAATTTAAGACTTCATTATGAAAAAACTTTAGAACATTGGTCAAAGAATTTTGAAAATGCATTGCCTGAAATAAGAAAAACTAAGGACGAGACTTTTATAAGAATGTGGAGATTATATCTAAATGCTTGTGCAGCATCCTTTAATTCTGGGAATATAAGCATTCATCAATTTTTATTTAATAAAGGTGTAAATAATGATTTACCATGGACTAGAGATTATATGTACAAATAGTTAAATAGAGCTTATGAAATTCACTAGTGAAATCAGATATATTGATATCAAGAATATAAAGAAGTTAGATGATAAAATGAAAAGTAATGATGGAGAAAAATCAATTAAAAACATTATATCTTTAATGAAATTAAGCCACTTGAAAGAATTGACTAAAATTTTTGAAATACATGTAGGTGGAAAGAGGAAGGAAGATTTTGTAGAAATTATATCATTTTATATTAAAAATAATATTTCGGTAATAATAGGTGATTTTATTACATACGAAGAATATGATTTTATAAAAGAAATATGTGACAACAATTATACAATATCATTAAATAGAAATTATAATATAAAAGAAGATGTCAAAAAGTCTTTAGAATATCTAGGAATAATATATTCATATTATGATTTTAATGAGAAAAAGATATCTATGCCATTTGAAATAAGAGAAACAATAAAATCAAAGATATCTAAAATTGAGGTTATTGAACATTCAAAAGAAAATCAAGAACTTATAGAGTTGTTTAGAGCTTTATTAGATATATATGGAGTGATACCACAGGATGTATTATTAGATTATATTGTTCAAGATTTTAGAATGGAATATGAAGTACATGAAGCAATTAAAACTTTGTGGAGATATAATAACAGATATAATTTGTATTATAGTGATTATAAATTAAACTATTGCAATATAAATATTATCGATATAAAGTCTCTTAATGAAAAACTATCAACCAAATCAGATATAAATTATAAGTATTATGATAAAAGTCAGATTAAAAATAGGAGTAATAGAAATTTGCATTATATCGAAAAAGAAATATATGTTGTATTAAAGAGACATTTCAAATCATCAGAAGTTACTTTGAAGCATTTAGACTACATAAGAACTATGATTAAAAATGATATATCAAGCAGGGATATAAGTAAATATATAATGAATGAAACCAAAAGAATGGGTGAACAGGGTAGAATAATTATAGAAGGATTAGTAGATATGGCAAGAATCTACTATCCACTATGGACACTAAAAGGACATTCATTAAATGATTTGAAATCTAGCTGTAAGCTTATGCAAGTTAAGGATTTAAGGAAATATAAAAAAGTTAAAATAAATTTGTAAGTGTAACTGTTCAGCTTTTAAGAAACTAAGAAAGAATGTGTTTTAAATAATTATAAGGTACAGTAGTGATTTCTATAAAAAATTAATCTACATTATTGGTGAGTCACCAAACGTAGATTTAATGCTTACACCTAAGCAAAGGATTGAATTGGGTGAAAAATCTAGAAAAACAGTGAAAGTGGTATATAATATTGATTGAATTATTAAAAAATATATGATATATTAACGATACTGGTCTGACCATTATACCGCAAATTATTTTACAAAGGAAGTGATTTTTTTGAAATATCTAAAGCAATTAATGATTATTTTAATAGCATATTTTTTAGGTGTGATCATACAAGTAATTTTTAATTTACCTATACCAGGTACAGTTCTTGGATTGATTTTTCTTTTCTTAGCTTTGTCTTTTGGCATTGTTAAAACTGAAATGATTGAAGATATATGCGAAGTATTAATATCTCATATGTCATTTTTATTTATTCCGGCTGGTGTTGGCCTAATGACATCATTTGATATACTTAAAGGTAAAGTTGTAGCATTTTCTTGTATAATTCTTATTTCTACTTTTATTGTTTGGATTGTAACTGCATATGTTGTTAAATTTTTAAGAAAGGTGTGCTCAAAATGAATGATATAATAACCTCCCCTGTTTTTGGCGTGTTAATATCTATAATTGCTTATGAGATAGGTGCTTTAATTAAGCAAAAACTCAAGCTTTCAATTTTTAATCCATTACTTATTGCAATAATAATTTTAATTATATTTTTATTTAAGTTTAATATTAAATATGATGATTACAACAATGGTGGACAAGTGATTTCTTTCTTTTTAGCGCCTGCAACTGTAGCCTTGGCATTACCTTTATATAAAAAGTTTTCTCTATTTAAGGAAAATGCGCTGCCTATTCTAGCAGGTATCTTAGGTGGTGATGTATTAGGAATAATATCTGTAATTGCACTTTCAAAGTTATTTAATCTTTCAGGTGAACTTACAAAGTCATTAATACCTAAATCTATAACAACACCTATAGGAATGGCATTAGCTAAGCAACTAGGCGGTCTTCCTTCTATAGCTGTAGTTGCTATTATAATTACTGGAATATTAGGTTCTATTATTGGACCATTCTTGTATAAAATATTAAAGATAAATGATAAAGTAGCTATGGGAATTGCTATGGGTTGTGCATCACATGCTGTTGGAACAGCTAAAGCTATGGAAATAGGCGAAATTGAAGGTGCTATGAGCAGTTTAACTATTGCAATTTCAGGAATTATAACAGTACTTATAGCACCTATACTGTGGAATTTATTTTCGGCATTCTTTAATTAAATTATTTATGGAGGTATTATTGTGATTGATAATAAAAACAATTCCCAAAAAGGCACTGGTCCACTTAATAAGTTATTTAATTCTATTGATAATTTATTGATTGAAGAAAAGGAACAAAGATTAAAATTGAAACTAGCGAAAGAAATAAAAAACAGTATATTTACTGATGATATTGTAATGAAACTTAATGAAAATGACTTTTCAGGGATAATTGATGAAGAAGATAATAATATGGAAACACTTTTTTCTAGTATATTCCCTATATTTATAAAGAAAGATGCTATTATCTTTAGATTATACAAACATAAAATTGAAGTCGATTTATCTGATGAAATGAATGATAGATACATTTATATGTTATCTGATGGAAGATTAACTTCTGGATTATTTCAATGTTTCACTCTAAGTGATGATGAGTATGTATATGGAATAATGAGAATAATTGATTCTATTCCACTTTTCAAAACTGCTATTATTAATACATTAGAAAATTTTAAGAAAAACATTAATGTATTTAGTAATAAAATGGAGAATTCAAAAAATAGAGAACCATTAGCAGAAAAAAATTATAAAGACTTACTTAATTATTTATCAAAAAGCAAAGAAAATTGATTTTTGAGAGGAAGATGCAAATGCTGAGTCCTGTAAAAAGCACAAAAATATATGAAATGGTAATGGAACAAATAAAAGATATTGTTAAAAAGGGTGAGTTAAAGAGCGGAGATAAATTACCTTCAGAAAGAGATTTATGTGAGAAACTTGAGGTTAGCAGAGCATCTATTAGAGAAGCTCTAAGAGCCTTACAAATGCTTGGCCTTATTGAATCTAGGCATGGTGAAGGGAATTTTATTAATGAGAATATTCAAAATAGTTTACTTGAACCGTTGTCTATTGTTTTTTTACTCCTTGGAAGCAAAAGCGAAGATATTCTTGAACTTAGAAAAGTAATTGAACCTGAAACGGCAGCCCTTGCTGCAAAGAATATAACCAATGAGCAGCTTATAGAATTAAAGGAACTAATGGATGAATTAAATAATAATTCAGATGCTGAAATTTGTGCTTCAATAGATAAAAAATTTCATTATAAAATAGCACAAGCATCAGGTAATCATCTGATTTCAAACATAATGTTTTCAATATCTTCTTTAATCGAAAAGTATATTGAAAATTCAAAAATTCATGCTCTTAATAAAACATTGGTTAGAGATCAACATGAAGAAATATGGAGAGCTTTAGAAACTCATAATGGTTCTGTAGCTGCGGCTGCTGTAAAGAAACATTTAGAACTAAGCTATGTTCTTTAAGATTAATTCTAAATGTTTTTTTGTGGTTAAATAAATTTAAAATTAAATCATATTATATTATATAAGGTTAGTAGTAATCTAATTTGCATATTTTCATTAGAATTTTAGTTTTACTAATTAATAAAAATATGTAGATGACTGTCATGATTATTGACAAAATATTTTATACAACATGATTTAAAGAATTATTTTCAGATACATTTGAATTAAAATTATGGGATGGAAGTTCAGAAGTTTATGTACAAGGAGAAGTCAAATTTAAAATAATTTTTAATGAACCCATTCCTAAAGTGGATATTATTAAAGAGACTTCTTTAACTCTTGGTGAAGCTTATATGACTAAGAAAATAGATATTGAGGGAAGCATTCAAGACGTTATAGAATCTTTATATAATAATAAGGAGAGCTTTTTATGTAATGGTGTTAAATATGCAAGTTTACTAAAGATGGCTACTAATAATATAAAAAATAGCAAAAAAAATATTGAGTTTCATTATGACATAGGAAATGATTTCTATAAATTATGGTTAGATGATACTATGACATATTCTTGCGGATACTTTAAATCTAAAGATGATATATTAACTACAGCGCAAAAGAATAAAAAACGAAGTACTAAGTGATTTGGTTGAAGTTAAACTCGTAGATTACAGGGAACTAAAGAACAGAAAATTTGATAAAATAGTCAGTGTAGGTATGCTAGAACATGTAGGACAAGACCATCTTTCTGAATACTTTGAGTCTATAGATAATTTGCTAAATGATAATGGTGTATCTTTACTTCATTATATAACATGCATAGTTGGTGAAAATAATACTTGGATAAATAAATATATTTTCCCAGGTGGATATGTTCCAGCAATTTCATAATTAATTAATTGTATGTCAGAAAAAGATTTTAATGTAGTTGATGTAGAAAATCTAAGATTGCATTATGGAAAAATGGAAAACCTAAAAGGTGGTATTACGCAATGCCAATCATATTTGTTTGATTTATAATTTGTTCTACGTTCAGACGCAGGCTTTACAAGGTTTGTAGATATATGGAATCAAAAGAGACACAGTTTTGAATAAACTGTGTCTCTATAGCAACTGATAGATACAATACATACAAATATACTACAAAACTAATCTACCATTTTTTAATATATCATGATTTAAATTTTGCGATTACATCCCTTAATTCTTCTACAACTTGTTCAGATTTTTTTGCTGATTCAACAATATTTAATATTATTCCTGTTTGCATATCCACTGATGCTGACATTTCTTCTGTTCCAGCTGCTGACTCCTCAGTTATTGCTGAAATCCCTTGAATAACTTCTACTACTTTATTTTTATTTTCACTCATACTTTTAATATTACTAGTTAGTAGATTTGTTTCATCTATGTTTTTCTTTACAGCAACTGAAATTATATCAAATATTTTTTCGGTTTCTGATAATTTTATGTTTGCTTCATTAACAATGTTTTCAACCAAATCCACATTATTCTTTGTTGTGTATATTTCATCTTTAATTTTACTAATTATTAAAGAAATTTCTTCTGTTGCAGTAGAGGTTTCTTCAGCTAATTTTTTTACTTCATCTGCTACAACCGCGAATCCCTTGCCTGTTTCTCCTGCCCTAGCTGCTTCAATGGCTGCATTAAGAGCAAGTAAATTAGTTTGCGCTGCAATACTTTTAATTGTTTCTACTATTGTTATTATAGAACTTGATTTTTCAGCTAATGAATCCGCATTTTGTGTAACTTTTTTAGACAATTCTATATTAATGTTGAATTTTTCCTGCAACACTTTTAATGATTGGTTACCTTCATTATTAACATCGTCTACAACCTTAACATATTTCTTGATAAGTTCTGAACTATTTACAATCGTGTCAATTTCATTAGACAATTCCGAAAGTTTTGAAGAGCCTTCCACAGCTTGTGAAGCTTGATAAGATGCCCCTTCTGCTATTTCTAAAACAGTTTTTGATAATTCCTCAATATTAGTAGATACATCTTCTGTTCCTTGAGTTACTCCTTTTGAAATATCCAAAACACTCAATGAGGATTTTTCCAATTTAGAAACTATTTCTCTCAGTTCTCGTCTCATATCAAACGTCGCTCTAGCCATATCACCAATTTCATTGTTTAATTTGCCTAAGTGCTCAAATGATTCATCATAAATCAAATCCAATTTAGAAGTTTTTTCCACTAACTTTGCAATTTTTGTTATTGGTATTGATATTTTTATTCCTATATACCAAGCGACTAGCATACTAATAATTACACCAACAGCTATTACAACACAAATGACTTTTATTGTTCTATACAACGGCTCCATAATTTCTGATGTGGGAACCACATTAACTAAAATAGTATCATTAATAAGTTTTGAATAACTAACAATCATATCTTTACCTTCAAAATTAATTTCATATATACCTTCATTAGTTGAAGATATATCATTTGCAAGTTCACTATATTTACCATTATCTATATTTTTCAAATTATCAGTAGAAGTATATTTAGGATGCACTAAAAAATTAAAATCTGAATTTAACAAAAATTCATACCCTGAATTATATAATTTAGAATCCAAAATATTTTTTTTAAATGATTCAAATTCTATATCAGTTCCAACTACTGCTATCAATTTTCCATCGACAATAACAGGCTTTGAATATGTGACTAGATTCATTTTTAAATTTTGATCATTATACGGATCAGACCATACTCCATTTTTAGCTTTAATAGGCGCATAATACCAAGCCATAGTAGGATCATCCTCTTTAAATTGTTCTATTGGAAGAGATCCCCCATCTACATATTGACCATTATCTAAAACAAACATAGATCCATATACTTTTCCTAAAATAGTAGGATCAAAAGTTATATATTCATCTAAAGATTGTTTATTACTACCAATAAATTTTTTTACCACTGGTTTTAGTGATTCGTCTAAATCCTTTAAGTAATTTGGATCATAAATTTTAGTCACATCAACTTTAGATTCAACTATATCTGCAAGACCATTGACTGAGTCTTCAGTAGATTTTAATTTAATGTTTTCAATGTTTGCATTATTTTTTACAATATAAGCAAGTTTATCTTTTGATTCCGATGAAATTATATTGCTACTTTTATAAATACTAATGGTCCCTATTGATGATGCTAATAAAATACTAATTGTTGCTATAGCAAGTATGATTTTTGTGCTTAGTTTCTTTTTCCTCATAAAAATCCGCCCCCTCTATCGTTTAAATTCATATCGCACTAATAAGTAAAATTAATTTTCACAAAGTAAATTAATTGTTAATTTTCTATCAAATATGATTTGTGTAGCTCTACTGGTAAGAAAAATACGTTTTGTAAACATTCATCAATTATCCTATAAACCAATTAATATCCCTTTTAAAACTAATTTGTCTACATACTATCTTATTAATATAAAATATTCGTATTCATAGTATAAACCAATATATTTTTACTGTATATACATAATATTTCTAGGAAAAATTTAAATTTAAATTAATTCATATCTTTTTACACTAGTTAATTGACACAAGTCCTTTATTTTACCCAGAGCAGAGATTTGGAATCGTAATAGAATAATTTCTGTTAGTAGAATAAGTAAGCATTAATGTATGAAAAATCTTTTTGTAGATTCTTTGTGTTGAAAAAGACTGTTATGTAAAATTAGGAGAAAACTAAAATTATAATAGCTAGCTAAAAGCAATTCAAATATTATGCTTTAGCTGGCTATTTATTATGCAGGTTAAAATTTTATGAATAATTTACATTATAAACTTAAGCTTAAGTATTCCTTTTGAATAAAATTCTTTCAGATCTCCAACAAGCTTTTCATATGGTGGAGGTATTTGATGTGTATATGAATTTATAAAACAAATTTTATAATGTCTAAATCTTTATTTTGTGATAACTTAATAAAAGTATCATCTAATAATATTAGAGGTCTATCTAAAGCGTTAATATCCATTTGAATTATTTGTGCTATTTTGTTATTATTTAAAACTACATCTTTTCCTAAATAATAATTAAATATATGATTTAAAAATATATCAGCATATTTGTAATCTAATTTACCAAAACTTTCTTTTCTTATTATTTGAAGTGATTCAAAAGGTAAACTTTTTTTCCTATAAGGTCTATTGGAATTTATATCATCAAAAACATCTGCTATGGCAATTATTTTACCAAATTGAGATATAGCATCATTTTTTAATCCAAAAGGATAACCACTACCATCTAATCGCTCGTGATGCAGTAATATACCTTGAGCAACTGAGGTATCTAAAAAGTTAATTTCTTTAATGATATTATAACCTAATAGTGCATGTGATTTTACAGTAATATAATCTCCTTCACTTAATGAAAATTTTGAATTTAAGATATTTGAATCTATCTTAATTTTTCCAATATCATGTAAAAGCGCAGAGTATGTAAGAAGATTAATCTTATTTTCTGAAAGTCCAATCCATCTTCCTAGAAGATTACTGAGTAATGCTACATTGACACCGTGACGGTATATAGAATCAGCTCCACTTCCGTGTAATACGATATCATTAATAAGTGCGTTAATATCAGTCATATTTTCTTGAAGTTGTTTAGTTAGTTTTCTGATTTCGTCAATTGTAGATAATTTGAGTTTATCTAATTTGAAAAAGGTTTGAGCTAAATCTAAAGATAATGAATTAAAATTTTCTTCTAAAATAGATACAGTTTCAAAAACATTAAATTTCTCCTTATTGTATTTATTTGAAACTTCATTTTCTAAAGAGTCATCTTCAAGAGTTTCAAAATCTGCATTATAATATTTTTTAGTTTTATAAACACAAATATCAACTAAAGTCGCTTCGCTTTTTAAAATCTCTAATATATTACTTGTTATAGTTTCATTTTTATATAATGTGTTATTTTCAGAGACTTCAATAGTTTCAGCTAAGATCATACCTATTTTTAAGTCATTTATTTTTAGTTTATGTGAATTATCAACAGGATTAGTAATAGTCATTCTTTTTGAATTCTCTTCCATTTAACCATCTCCATTAATATTAATGTTTATACTCATAGTATAATAATTCGACATATGTATTATTTATCCTGTTAAAAAAGTGAGAATTAATTGAAGGCAATAATTACTTTGTAGATAAGAGTTTATTAATAAAATAATTTATAGAAAATAGTGTAGATATAATATTAACGCCAAGACCTAGAAGATTTGGAAAGACGAAAAATATAGATGATGACCTTGTTTTTGGTGGAAATGATAAAACAAAATATAGTTTAAGATATTTAATTAGTACGAAAGAAGTCGAGAGATTCTATAATAATCATCCACGTTTTTACAAAATATGTAAAAGAGTTGTGGTATTGTATATCTTGTATATATTGTTATTACATTATATATATTATGTAGATGCGGAGGGGTATGATGAAAGATGCAACGATAATGCTTAGAGTTACAACAGATGAAAAGTTAGTTATAAAAAGAATGGCACGAAAACAAGGAATGACCATTACCGAATTTATGTTGTTTAATATTATGAAATCAATCAGTAAAGCTGAATTATCTGAATTAGAGGGAGGGATTGATTTAGACTTAGACTTAGAAACGGTAAAGAAATAGATGTGACCTTTTATTTGTGTATATAACATGCAGCAAGCAATACAATATACACAGCCATGCACAACACTAATATTAACGTTTATAAGGTAATGGTGGTATAAATATCATATAAATGCCACACAAAAGAAGATTAAAATATATATTTAATCGAGATAAATAATTTATAAGCAAATAGTGGTATAAACGCCATACAAAAGTATTAGAATATCAAAGTAAAAAAGGGAGATTAAAGAAATGAGAATTAGTGCAGATATAGGTTATAATACAACAAATTTCATCGGACATAACATAGAAGGTTCTTTTTTGTCTACAGTAAAAGAAAAGACACATGAGTTGGAGACAGCTGAATATACAGTAGAGTATAATAACAACACATACTTAATTGGTAATCATGATGGGTTTACCAGTATTGAACACACAAGAGATAAGGATATGATTTTTCATCTTTGCTTATATACAGCTATAGCAGGTAACATGAGATCTACAATAGACAACGATGTTAGAGTTGTAACTGGACTTCCTGCTCAGTTTTTTGCGGAACAAAAGAGTGCTTTAATAAAATCTCTTGAAAATAGACGAGTATTCATGAAACTTAATGGAGAAACCAAGACTTTTACAATTACTAAAGTAATTGTATTCCCACAATCAGCAGGGTTGTTTCTATATGACAAATCGTTGGTGGAAAAAGATACCTTAGTAGTAGATATAGGAGGGGGTACATTAGATATAGCATACATGAGTAATGGGCAATTTAAAGATGGAAGGACATATCCATTGGGAGTAAATTACACTTACGATATTCTTCTTCAAGAATTATCTAAGTATGGAGTGAACTACTCTAATCGTATGAAGGCAGAGCAGATAATTGCAGATAAAACTATATTCGTAGAAGGCAGAGAAGTGGATGTAAAAGAAGACATAGATAATGTCTTAAGTCTTAGAGCAAAAGAGATAGTAAATGCTATAAAACAGGCGTTTCCAGAGCAGGCAAAATACTCTAGATTCATTTTTATAGGTGGAGGAGCTCTATTGCTTAAAAATTACCTAAGTGAATATAGGGTGCTAGATGATGCTCAAATGATTAATGTTAAAATATATGACATAATAGGTAAGAGCAAGAATGTGTAAAAAAATAAAAACTACAATTACTTTAGCATCCCACATCAAAGACTTTGCGTCTCAAGAAGCAAAATCTCTCGGTTTAGATTTTTCGGCATATATAACAGTATTAATAGCTGAAAAAATGAGAGGAACCATGATTGCTCCACCTGCAAGATTTGTTACTGATAATACAAGTGATGAAATAGCTACAGGTAAGGAAGAAAGTGTAACTATAGATAGTGATCAGGAGAACGAAATAGATAGATTATTAAAGTGGTAAAAAACAGGTGAATTTTTTGTTCATCTGTTTTTTTTTATATTGAGCATATCAAGAACAGAGAGAAATATGATAAAATATAATTTAAATTTATAGATAAGAATAAAAAAGTTAAAGTAACAGATAATAAAAGCAATTTAAAGGGGAGATTTTAGGATGTTAAAAGAATTTAAGGAATTTGCAATGAAGGGAAATATAGTTGATTTAGCAGTAGGTGTTGTTATTGGAGGTGCTTTTGGTAAAATAGTTACATCTTTAGTTAATGATATTGTAATGCCTATAGTAGGTATGCTAATGGGTAAAGTTGATTTTTCAAATCAATTTATTGCACTTGGAAATGGAAGTTTTACAACTATAAAAGAAGCTAAAGAAGCTGGTGTTGCTACATTAAACTATGGTTTATTTATAAATAACATAATAGATTTTTTAATAGTAGCTTTTTCAATTTTTATAGTTATAAAACAAATTAATAGATTTTCAAAAAAGAAAGAAGAAAAACCAGTTGAAAATAAGAAAAAATGTCCACATTGCTACAGTGAAATTCATATTGATGCAACAAGATGTCCAAATTGTACATCAGAATTAAATTAAATTAATTTGATTAATTTCAATTTTATTCCAAGTAAATGAAGGAATAAAAAATAATTATTTCATATTTATAAAAAAAATAACTTGATATTATAATAAAAATCGTGTAAAAATTAATAGAAAAGATAAAAAATGTGTGTTAAATAGCATGAAATATGTTATAATCTAAGATATTAATTTTCAATCAAGGAAATTATATTATGACAACATATGAGTTATGAAAATTGCATAATTAGTTTTTTATAAACTGTGTTGCAAAGAATAATTCAGTTATTATAAATAAAAAATTAAGAAGTATTAAAGGAGTTGCATTTTAATTGGGGAAAAAATTTAAAAGAGTGCTAGTTGCCAATAGAGGCGAAATAGCAATAAGAATCTTTAGGGCTTGTCATGAACTAGGAATAAGAACAGTGGCTATATATACAGAGGAAGATAAATTATCTCTTTTTAGAACTAAGGCAAATGAATCATATTTAATTGGAAAAAATAAAGGACCAGTTGAAGCTTATTTAAACATTGATGAAATAATAAGTCTTGCATTAAAAAAGCATGTAGATGCTATACATCCAGGCTATGGATTCTTATCTGAGAATTCTGAATTTGCTAGAAGATGTGAAGAAGCTGGAATAGAATTTATAGGGCCAAAAGCAGAAATGATGGAACAATTAGGAGATAAGATTCAATCAAAAATAGTTGCTCAAAATGTTGGGGTTCCAGTAATCCCAGGTGTAGAAAGGGCAATATCTTCAGAAGAAGAAGCTGCTGAAATTGCTAAAATGTGTGGATATCCTGTAATGATAAAAGCTGCTGCTGGTGGTGGCGGTAGAGGAATGAGAATAGTAAGACGTGAAGAAGAACTTATTGAATCTTTCAGAAGTGCTAAAAATGAATCGAAAAAAGCTTTTGGCATAGATGACATGTTCATTGAAAAATATATAGAAGGACCAAAACATATTGAAATTCAAGTATTGGGAGATAAATATGG
Organism: Clostridium gelidum; assembly: GCF_019977655.1. Classification (NCBI taxonomy): domain Bacteria; kingdom Bacillati; phylum Bacillota; class Clostridia; order Eubacteriales; family Clostridiaceae; genus Clostridium; species Clostridium gelidum. The sequence continues at coordinate 5,805,308 of NZ_AP024849.1, read as the reverse complement.
TAATATAGTACATCTTTATGAGAGGGATTGCTCTATTCAAAGAAGGCATCAAAAAGTTATTGAAATTGCACCAGCATTATCTTTAACAGAAGAGAAAAGAAAAGAAATATGCGTAGATGCATTAAAAATAGCTAATTCTGTAGGTTATAGAAGTGCAGGAACTTTAGAATTTTTAGTTGATCTTCAAGGTAATCATTACTTCATAGAAATGAATCCAAGAGTTCAAGTTGAACATACTGTTACTGAAATGATTACAGGAATAGACATAGTTCAAAGCCAAATATTAATAGCAGAAGGATTTAAATTAGGTTCTAATGAAGTGGGTATATATTCTCAAGATGATATAAAACCAAGAGGATATGCAATCCAATGCAGAGTAACTACAGAAGATCCTTCAAATAATTTCTCTCCAGATACAGGGAAAATTGATGTTTATAGAAGTGGATCAGGTTTTGGTATAAGACTTGATGGAGGAAATGGATATAGTGGTGCAATAATTAGTCCTTATTACGATAGCTTACTTGTAAAGAGTACTGCATTTTCAAGAACTTTTGAAGACACAGTTAGAAAATCTATACGTGCAATTAAAGAATTAACTATTACAGGTGTTAAAACCAATGTAGATTTCTTGATAAATGTATTAAATAATGAACAATTTAAAAAAGGTGAATGTGATACTAACTTTATATCAGATAATCCGCAATTATTTGATATAAAACCAAGAGCAGATCATGAATATAAAATTCTAAGTTTCATTGGTAACAAAATAGTAAATGAAACTAAAGGAAATAAAAGAGAATATGATGTACCTCATATTCCTGTTATAGATACGTTAGAAGCATTAGGAGGTACTGGAACTAAACAAATATTAGATACAGAAGGCCCAGATGGAGTCGTTAGATGGATAAAAAGTCAAAAGAAACTGCTTCTTACAGATACGACTATGAGAGATGCACAACAATCATTAATGGCTACTCGTGTTAGAACTCAAGATATGAAAAACATTGCCAAAGCAACATCTGCTTATGGAAATGACTTATTCTCTCTTGAAATGTGGGGTGGAGCTACCTTTGATACTGCTTATAGATTTTTAAAGGAATCTCCATGGAGAAGACTTGAATCTTTAAGAAAAAGAATTCCAAATGTTATGTTTCAAATGCTTATTAGAGGAGCAAATGGTGTAGGATATAAAAATTATCCAGATAATGTTATAAGAGAACTTATAAAAGAGTCTGCAGCAAGTGGAATAGATATATTTAGGATTTTTGATTCACTTAATTGGTTAAAGGGTATAGAAATATCTTTAGATGAAGTTTTAAAGTGCGGAAAAGTTGCAGAAGTTGCATTGTGTTATACTGGCGATATTTTAGATGAGAGCAGAGATAAATATAGTCTTAAATATTATGTAGATAAGGCTAAGGAAATCGAAAAGATGGGTGCACATATACTTGCTATAAAGGATATGTCAGCATTACTTAAACCTTATGCAGCTAAAAAGCTTATAACTGCATTAAAGGATGAAATTTCAATTCCTATTCATTTACATACACATGATACTACTGGTAATGGTGTTGCTACAGTATTGATGGCAGCAGATGCAGGGGTTGATATTATTGATACAACTTTTAATAGTATGTCAGGTCTTACAAGTCAACCAGCATTGAATTCAATTGTAGCAGCTCTTGAAAATACAAATAGAGATACAGGTATTGATTTAACAGGAATTCAAAAATTATCTGATTACTGGGATGCTGTAAGACCTGTTTACAGTCAATTTGAATCAGACTTAAAATCAGGAAGTGCTGAAATTTATAAATTTGAGATACCAGGTGGTCAATATTCAAACTTAAAACCACAAGTTGAAAGCTTTGGGCTTGGACATAGATTTAATGACGTAAAACATATGTACAAAAAAGTAAATGATATGCTTGGCGATATAATAAAAGTTACGCCTTCATCAAAAATGGTTGGAGATATGGCTATCTTTATGGTTCAAAATGATTTAACTCCTGAAAATATAAATGAAAAAGCAAAGAATATGGCGTTCCCAGATTCTACAGTTGCATATTTTAAAGGAATGATGGGTCAACCAGAAGGTGGATTCCCTAAGGAATTGCAAAAAATTGTTTTAAAAGGTGAGGAACCTATAACTGTTAGACCAGGACAATTATTGCCACCAGAAGATTTTGATAAGATTGAAGCGTACTTAAAAGAAGAATATAAATACACTCCATCAAAGAAAGATTTAATAAGTTATGCATTATATCCAGATGTATTTGAAGCATTTATAAAATCTGTTTTAGAATATGGTGATGTAAGTCGTATGGGTAGTGATGTGTTTTTCCATGGATTATCAGAAGGAGAAACTAGTGAAATTGAAGTTGCAGAAGGCAAGACAATGATTGTACAATTAATTCAAATTGGTAAATTAGATGCAGATGGAAATAGAGCTTTAGAATTTGAGATTAATGGAAATAGAAGAGAAATAAAGATAAAAGATAAAACAGAAAGAATTCTAGGTAATTCAAACGAAGGTACTGCTACTAAAATAGCTAATCCTGAAAATAAATTAGAAATCGGAGCAAGTATTCCGGGAACAATAATTAAAGTACTTGTAAAAGAAGGCGATGAAGTTAAAGAAGGTCAAAGCTTACTTGTAATAGAAGCAATGAAGATGGAAACAAATATAGTAGCTTCTAGTGCAGGAATTATTGAATCTATCCTTAAAGAAGAAGGTCAACAAGTTAAAACAGGTGAATTATTAATTAAAATAAAGTAATATAGTTAAACATAAATAACTATATTGATAAGTATTAATTATATATTCATGAAACACGATTTACATTATTTATTTTATATGAGTAATGTGGGTCGTGTTTTTATATAGTTATAATTATTGAAAATTATACAGAAAAATTATATAGTTGTGATAATATAATTTTATATAAAAGACTTCAAATTTCTGAAATAAAATACAAACAATATCTGTTTATGATAGATGTACTTGTACTTAATCTTGATTCAGAAATACAGTAATTCTCATGAATTTATGCTATAAAATGATTTACATAGAAAAGTAAAACTGTTAGTATGAATATAAGGATATTTATAGAAAAGATTTATACTATTTATATAGATTATTCAAATTTAAAAGCATAATATATGCAAGGAGTAGTAGTATTGATGCCAAATATGATGCAAGTTTTAAAAAGTAAAGTTTTTAAAAGATTTATAACATTATTAATAGTATTTATATTTTTATATGCAATGAAGAGTATGCTTAATTTAATGCTTTTGACTTTCGTATTTACATATTTAATTAATAATGTTTCTAAGTTTTTAATAAAGAAATTGGAAGATAGAATAAGGATAAACTATAAAGTGATGATATTAACAGTTTCTTTAGTTGTAACAGCTATGTTATTTATAATAATAATAGATTTCTTGCCATTAGTTATTAATGAATTTAGCCAGGTTGTTAGACAAGTAAGTGAGATATATAGTTCACCGCAAGAAAATCAAATTGTTAATTTGATAAAAGAGAAATTAGACCAAATTTATGGAAGTATCTTTTCCTCAGAAGGCATAAGCTATATGATAACCTATATTTCTAATATAGGTAAAGTTGGAATAAACATTATAATTGCTTTGATTTTAAGTATTTTTTTCCTTTTGGAAAAAGACAAGATAATTGAATTCACATCTAAATTTAGACAAAGTAAAATTTCTGGAATTTGTAGTGAACTTGAATTCTTTTGGGAAAAGTTTATTTCTTCATTTGGTAAAGTTATAGAGGTTCAAATTCTTATAGCCACAATCAATGGAGTACTTTCTACTATTGGATTATGGATAATTGGGTTTCCGCATTTATTAGGATTTGGAATGATGGTAATGCTGCTTGGTCTTATTCCTGTAGCTGGAGTAATAATATCATTAGTACCATTAAGTATAGTTGCTTTTAATAATGGAGGATTAGTTCAGGTTGTATATGTGCTTATTATGATTGCAATACTTCATGCAATTGAAGCGTATATATTAAATCCAAAATTAATGTCTGCAAAAACTAAGCTTCCTATATTTTATACACTAAGTATACTTATAGTATCAGAACATGTTGCTGGAGTTTTAGGATTGATTGTCGGAATTCCTATTTTTATGTTTATATTAGATATAATTGAAGTTCCTTATAATAACAAAAAGATAAAAGAATGATAAATCTAAAAAAAGTTAGAAAAGTTTATTAATCTAAAGAAAGAATTTATTGTTATAGTATTATGAAAATTATTGAGTATTGTTGAATTTTGAAATATAATAAGATTAACTGGTAGAAAGTAGATATATTATCTTGTAATGGGAATGTATTGCGAAATAATAAGTAGGGACATATCAAAGTTATGAGAATTATATTTTTAAGAAAAAAAGGGGTGTACGAATTATGAGAAAAGTGAATGTTGTTATAGTTGATGATTCTCCATTTCAAATTGCTTTATTGAGAGATTTGTTAACAGAGAATGGGTTTAATGTTGTAGGTGAAGCAAGTTCATTAGAAGAAACTATTGAAGTAGTTACTAATGCAAAACCAGATTTAGTGACAATGGATATGACTATTCCAGGAACTGACGGGTTTGAATGTACAAGAGCAATACATGAAATTGATTCTAATATTAAAGTAATAATTGTTAGTTCTATGATGGATGATGAAATTGTAAGAAAAGCTAGAAAAATTCATGTATCTGGATATGCACAAAAGCCAGTTGATGCAGAAGAATTAACTTTACTAATAAATAGAATTATGGGAGATGAAGAATTATTCTTAGAGTTAGAAGGATTTTATTCTAATGTATTTAAAGAAGCTTTATTAAATGTTTTTAATAAACTTACGAAGACTATTCCGGAAATTGTAAATGAAAGTAATGTTAATGTAGAAAAATCCAGTAAGGGTATTTCAGTTGTCATGGGTGTTATAGGAAAATATTCGGGTAGGATAATTTTTGATATGTCATTTGAAGCTGCAAAGGATATAGCAGAAATATCGCTTAAAAGAGAGCCTAAAAATAATGAAGAAATTCTTAATGTTATGTCTGAAATATCAAATATGGTAGCAGGGAATGCATGTTCAATGATAAATAAAAAGAATAAAATATTTGGGCTAAGAGTTGCACCACCAACTACATTTCATGGAGAATCAATTAGTATATCAAAAGCAGAATTAGGAGTTACTTATTCGGCAAACGTAAAGACTAAATTTGGAGATTTATCAATAAGTATAGGTTTTGGAAGAGGTGAAGGGGAATGGATGTCAATTATATAAACCCTATTTTAAGTTCCTTCGCAAATGTTATGCCTCAATTAGGGATAGCTAATGTGAGAAAAAAGGGGATGAGTTTAAAGGGTAGATTTATAAAAAGTCCAGGCGTTATGATTATTGTGGGTATAATAGGTGACATTAGAGGAAATGTTATTTATGGAATGAGTTTAAATGATGCAAAAAAAATTGCGTCAACAATGATGATGGGTATGCCTGTAGATAATTTTGATGAATTAGCTCAAAGTGCAATTTCAGAACTTACAAATATGTTAACTGCAAATGTAGCAACTAATTTTTCAAATGACAATATAATTATAAATATATCAACACCAACTCTTATTCATGGAGAGTTTACTGCAAATGCAAGTTCTGACAAAGTAGTTTGCGTAGAAATGGCCGTAAATGACATGGTTATTGAAGTTAATATATCTATGGAAAAGAATACAATTTAATATATTTAAGAGCTGGAAATAAAGCCATTTATGATTTTTTAATTATAAATGGCATTTATTATAAAATTACTATGAAAATATTATATTAGAGGTATGATTAATATGGGAAAGAATTTTTATGAAGCTGTGGCAGATAGTCGTTTAAACAAAACAAATGTATTTCTAAGAATCTTTAGAGATATATTTTATGCAATTTCCATTATTGCTATTGCTGTTTTAGGAGTTCTAAATACAACAATTGTATATAAATATGCAATAAATAAATATGAATTAAATAATTATACTGGACTATCAACAGAAGTATTGATGGATAATTATAAAAGAATAGTTCATTATGTTGGAAATCCATTTAGCAAGGAATTAATACTTAATAGTTTAACTATGAGTAACTTGGGAAAAATTCATTTTATTGAGGTAAAACAAATATTTTCGGTTTTATATATAATTAGTATTATTTTTATTAGTATAATGGTTTGCAAGATCATAACCGGTAGAAATAAGGGGTTAGGAAAAAAGCTTATAGAAAGTTTTAATAATAGTGTAAACATAATAGCATTAGTATTTATATTTGTTTCTATAATGGCAGTAATAGATTTTTCTAAAACATTTTATTTTTTTCATAAACTATTTTTTAGAAATGATTATTGGATTTTCGATCCAGTAACCGATCCAATAATAAATGCATTGCCGGAAGAACTTTTTATGCTTGAATTAATATTAGTAATAGGTTTATTAATAATATTCACTGTAGTTATTAAGGTGCTCTATTTAAAAAATACCCTAATTATAAGCAAGAAGAGTAGTTAAAGTTTGAAAATTATTAGAATTTAAATTATAATAATTTATAGAGAAATATAGGACGATGCAAAAAAAGCATTCTGTATAGGTGATGAAGTTCATATTTGAACATAAATTTAGATATTAAAAACTTCTACCATGATAAAACATAGTAGAAGTTTTTTACTTTTATATTATTCTTGAATGGAGATCCAAATTATAAAAAGATAAAATGAGATCAAGATGAAAAGAATATTATAGGTAATAGTAATATTTGTATACTAAAGGTAGGGAGGAATTAATTTGCAAAAAATTATTTATGTTGGTATTGGAGGATGCATAGGAGCATCAATTAGATATTTGATTACTATGCAATCATCAAAACTATTTAATTCAAATATTCCTTTAGGTACATTAATAGCAAATGTACTTGGAGGATTTCTTATAGGGGTAATAATGGAAATTAGTATGTCTACAAATTTGATATCTCCTAATTTAAAACTTTTTTTAACAACAGGTATTATGGGGGGATTAACAACATTTTCTACATTTAGTTATGAAACAATTAGTCTAATAAGCAATGGAAATTATTTGCTTGGAATTGGGAACGTTTTTCTTAATTTGTCTTTGAGTTTTGGCGGAGTTATCTTAGCTACATCATTATGTAAGATGATTCTCTAATAATATCTTGTGGAGGTATTGAAATGGAAAATCCTAATATTTTAATAGTAGAAGATGATCAAGAAATAAATAATTTAATTTGCAATGCTCTAAAAAGGGAGAACTATAATGTAGTCCAAGCTTTTGATGGAAGGCAAGCTCTTGAAAAGTATAATGAAAATTGTCAATTGGTTATACTTGATCTAATGCTTCCTTATGTTGATGGTATAGAGATCTTAAGAAAGATCAGGGAAAAAAGCACTTTGCCAGTTATTATTCTTTCAGCTAAAGATGAAGAAGCTGATAAAGTAATTGGACTTAGCATGGGTGCAGATGATTATATAATAAAACCATTTTCAGTAAGAGAACTACTAGCTAGAGTAAAAGCACAACTTAGAAGATCAGCGGATTACAATAATAGTGAAGTTCAAAATTCTATTTTACAATATGATGAGTTGAAATTAGATACTTTAAATTATAAAATATTTAAAAATGATCAAGAATTAAGTTTAACAAAAAAAGAATTTGAACTTTTAAAGTTATTTCTTTCTAATCCTAATAGAGTTTTTACAAAAGCACAAATATTTAATAGTGTTTGGGAAAATGAATATTTAAATGATGATAATACTGTAATGGTTCATATAAAAAGACTTAGAAATAAAATTGAAGATAATTCTAATAACCCTCAATATATAATGACTGTATGGGGAATTGGATATAAACTTGGTGAATGATATGAATACATTAAATTATATTTTAATAGCTATAATTTTAATTATTACAATAATAATAGTATCTTCATATAAAAAGTTGAATTACATATTCAAAACACTAGATGAAGTATTACAAGGAAATTTTAATCAAAGAATAAGGCTACAAAATCATATAAAGCCTATAAATATATTAAGTATAAAGATCAATAGTATAATTGAAAGACTTCAAAAGATAAATGAAGATAATAAAATAAGTGAAGAATCTAGAAAAAAGATGATATCTAATATATCACATGATCTTAGAACACCACTAACTTCAATGCTTGGATACATGGAACTTATACTTGATGATAATATTTTAAATAATAATCAAGTTTTAAATGATAACAATACTTTAGATAAGGATGAAATCTTAGATAGTAATAAATTAAGTGAGGAACAAAAGGAAGAATACTTAAAAATAGTTTATAGTAAAGGAAATTATTTATACAATTTAATGGAGGAATTTTTTCAAATTTCTAAGTTAGACTCAAATGATATTAAATTAGAAATCAAAGAAGTTAATATATCTGAAATTATAAGAGAAAATATTATTTCTTTTTTCAATGAAATAAAAAAGCTTAATATAGAACCTAAGATAAGTATTCCCAAAGAAGATATTTATGCGATTTCTGATGAAAAAGCATTAAATAGGATATTAAGTAATTTAATAAGTAATACATTAAAACATGGCTCAAAAGCTACAGTAATTGGAATTAGCTTAAATTGTGATGAAAAAAATATTTTTATAGATATATATGATAATGGTATTGGGATACCAGAAGCTGAAATAAATTATGTATTTGATAGATTATATACTGTGGAGAAGTCTAGAAAATTAGAGTTAAGGAGTAGTGGCCTTGGGCTTACTATAGTAAAGAAATTAGTGCAAGCTCTAGATGGAAGTATTTCTGTATACAGTATTCCTTTTGAAAAGACGGTATTTACCTTTACACTTCCTAAAAAATTAAAATAAGGCACCTTCAAAAAGAAAATAGGCAAACACAGTGATCTTGCTATTTTTTTTGATTGTGCCTTAAAGGTGGTTAAAATATTATATCTTAAATTTAGATACAAATTCGGATAGGTTATTAATACTGTCTTTAATAGAGTGTGTTTGTGTTGTTATATCGCTTGCCATTTCAACTACATCGGTTGTTTTTTCTGCTATAGTGGAAGTTCCTTCTGCGCCTTCATTGGTTGCTAAAGTTATTCCATTTAGTGATTCTACAATATTTCGCATAAGCTCTCCTATTTGTTGTGTTGACATACTAAAATCAGTAGATAAATTATAAATATCGTCAGCATCCTTATTGTACTTTTCACCTGTTTCTACCATTGAAATATAGTCATTTTTTACACGTTTATCAACAAATTCTAATATTTCACGGGAACTTGTTGCAAGATTTGCCACTGAAGTTAAGACTATTTCAGTTACATTTTGTATTTCATTTACAGTATTCGCTGAGTCTTCTGCAAGTTTTCTTATTTCATCTGCTACTACTGCAAAACTTTTTCCAGCCTCGCCAGCTCTAGCAGCTTCTATAGCAGCATTTAAGGCAAGAAGATTTGTTTGAGATGTAATCTGTAATATAGAATCGGATAGTACTTTAATTTGTTCAACTGCTTTTGACTTTTCTATTGCATCCCTTAGATTTATATTAGTTGATGAATAGATTTCATCTGCATTTTTTTGAGAAGTGATTGCAGTAGCTTTTATTTCATTTGCTCGATTACTTATGTCATTTGATGATAGAGCACTTTTCTTTGCCTTAGAGGCAATGCTTTCAATAGTATTTTGTATTTCTGTTGAGGTGGCATTCATTTCTTCAGTGGAGGCAGCAGTTTCTTCCATTCCAGCTGAAAGTTGTTCTGTTGTAGCAGATACATCTTGAATATGAAAAGATAATTTTGACATACTATCTTCAGTATTATTAATCAGGTTCTCAATATTAGATGATTCATTAATTACTGATGCTAAAGCTTCTCTTATTGATCTTTGCATTTTATCTAAAGCACGTAGCATTTCACCAATTTCATCCTTTTTATTTAATAAATTAGACGAAATATCCTTAGTAAAATCTCCAGTTGCAACTATGCCTAAATAATTTGTTGCAGTTTTTAATGAAAGCGTAATTGGTTTTACTATTAATATTGTAAGTATTATGCCAAGAATTATAGCTATAATTAAAATAGTTAAAAGTATTTTTATAGATTCTTTGTTGGCATTTTCTGTCTGTGAATATGTAGCATCAGCTTTGGCCAAATGAGATTTTAACAAAGCATTAGCAACACTTCGATACCCATCTAAAGTTTGTTCATTACTAGAAATATAATCATATATATCTTCAGCTTTAACATTTCCAGTTGAACACATCTCTCTTATTTTTGTACAAACTTTATTATATTCTCCTAAGTTTCCTTCAAGATTGGTAGCAGCATCTTGTTCATCTTTACCTAAATTCAATGCTTTATATGCAGTAATATTAGTGGCTATCCCTTTCAATTTTGTATCCATTTCGTCTGAAAACTTTTTTTGATTTTCTAAGTTACCATTATTTAAAGTTAAGTTAAGTAAATCATATTGACAAGTTCGTGCTTGAAGCCTCACATCATCCATTAGATTTATTGCTTTCATATCATCATTATACATTTTAGACAAGTTAGTATTTGAGTGTTGAGTAAAATAATAGCCGGTAGAACCGATAATAAAAGCGAATAATAATAATATTATTGATAAAAGTGTTATTTTGTAAAAAATTTTAAGATTTTTGAACATTTATTAATCCTCCTCGTATATGGTAAAAGATAATATCGTATTGATTTAAATTCTAAATTACCATCTTATATTATATTCGTAAAAGTTAAATAATAATGTACTATATGGTAGAATATTTTTTTATGTGGTTAATTAAAAAGGTGAATTTTGTAAAATATAAAGTGATTAAAATCAAGATAACCATCTGTGTAGAAAATATGTTAAAATATATATAAAATTTAAAGGGGTGAATTATTTGAAGTGCAACATATGTGGAGTGGAAATAAATGAAAAAAATTATAATTTTAATGAAGCAGCTTTTAATAATAAGAATTCTATAAATAATATCATATATTGCCCATTTTGTGGTGTGAGTGAGAGATACTTAGGTGAAGATGATGAAATTATTGCAGTAGAAAGTAATTTACTTAGCGAGAATGCTTTAAAAATTCTAGATCATGCTGTTAAACTTGAACTTTTTAATGGTGATTTTTACAATATGGCAACAAAGATGGCAAAGAGTCAAGAAGTTAAAAAAACATTTGAAGCATTAGCAAAAATAGAAATATTTCATTCAAAAATACATCAGAGACTAGGTGGATTTACTAAAACTCCAAATTTAAATAAAGTAAATTATGATAAATATGATAATGATAATGCGCTTTTAGAATTAGCAAAGCAAAAGGAAGAGCATGCTGTGTCCTTTTATGAAAAGTATAAGAATGAAGTTGATGATGCTAATTTATTTAAAATTTTTGAGGCGTTAGCAGATGTAGAGAAAGAACACATTATTCTGGTTGAAAAATAAGGCACATGAAAATATTTTAAAAGTTAAGGAATTTGTAAGAACACGGTAAAAGTGTTGTAAGGATTATGTTATATAGTTATATACATAGTCCTTTTGTGCGTTGCAAGCATAGTTATTAGCCATAGGACATATAGGCTGGCAAAATAAACAATATTTATAATGGAACAAGTATGATTAATGAATAATTGTAAATATAAAAAATTATGGAGGAATAAAAATGGAGTATATTTTAAAAACTTATAATTTAACTAAAAATTTTAAGAATTTTTCAGCAGTTAAAGATTTAAATATGAATATTAAACAAGGTGACATATATGGTTTTCTTGGAGAAAATGGTGCGGGTAAAACAACTACTATAAGAATGATCATGGGCCTTATGAAAGAGACTTCTGGTGAAATAGAATTATTTTCTGAAAAAGCATCAAAACAAAATAGAAATTTACTACAAAGAATTGGTTCTATGATAGAGTATCCAGGTTTTTATCCTAATTTAACAGCAGGAGAAAACTTGGAGATACATAGAAGAATGATGGGGATGCAAGATAAAAATTGTATAATGGATTCTTTGAAAATAACAGGAATACAAGATGTAAAAGATAAAAAAGTGAAGGAATTTTCTCTTGGCATGAAACAAAGACTTGGAATAGCTAGAGCTATTTTACATCATCCTGAATTTTTGATTTTGGACGAGCCTACTAATGGTCTTGATCCAAGTGGAATAAAAGAGATTAGAGAATTAATTTTAGATTTATGCCATACTCAAGGAATTACATTTCTAATATCAAGTCATATATTAAGTGAAATTCAGCAGATGGCAACTAAAATAGGAATAATTCATAAAGGAAAATTGCTTGAAGAAATAGAGTATGAAGAATTGCAAAAAAGAAATAGACATTACATTAATATAAAAGTTAATGATGATAAGAAAGCTTCAATTATATTGGAACAAAAACTTAATATAAAAGATTTTGTAGTATGGGAAAAAAATAATTTGAGAGTCTATGAAAATCTGCAGCAGGCTTCAAAAATAAATAACATATTAGTTTCAAATGATATATGCATAGATGAACTTTGCGTGAAAGTGGATAGCTTAGAGGATTATTTCTTAAGACTTACTGGAAAATAGAAAGCAGAATATTCGATAAAGTTACGTATTTATAATATTTATGATTAGGAGGGTGATTAATGTTTAACATAATATATTCAGAATTTATAAAGCTTAGAAAGTCGTTTATTTTTATAATAGCTTTAATTGGTGGAGTTTTAATGCCAGGTGTTCAGTTTGTAGGAGCTATAGGAACTGTGGCAGAGCATTATAATGAAATTCAACAAGTGTCAATAGAACCTTTTTTAAAAAGCTATATAGGAAATATAGAGGTGATGTCATTTCAATTTACATATATTATTATTTTTTCTTTAATAGCTGCTTATATTTTTTCAAGAGAGTTTACAGATAAAACATCAAATATCTTGTATACTTATCCAATTAGTAAAATCAAAATATTTATTGGCAAGTTTATTACAATATATATATTAATATTATTTGTATATATAATTCAATTTATAACTACATACTTAAGCTTGTATATAGCATGGGGGGAATTACCTTCAGCAGAGTTTATTAGTAATGATATGAAAGTAAATCTGTATTCTGTACTATTACAATTTTTATTAATACCTATACCTGTATTAATTGCAAATATTACTAAAAACATTATATTTCCAATTGTGTATGGAGTCTTAGGGGCTGTAATAGAGATGTTATTAATGGGAATTACAATAAAGGGGAGCATATATGGTCAATTCTGTCCTTTATTGTTACCATCTTTACCATTTTACCATTATCATATGGGAGATCCAATTGATTTTGTTATAACAAGTGGAAGTGCAGTAATTACTTTTGGTGTATTTATGTTTTTATGTATTTATCACTGTAGTAATGCAGATATAAATTAAGGTGTGGAGGGATTTATTTGTTAAATATAATATATTGTGAACTTTTAAAGTTAAAAAAATCTTATATAATTTATGTGGTTTTAATTGGTGGAATGTTTATGTCAATACTAATGAATTTAGTTATATTAGTAAGTGAGGAGAGAGTACGAACATTTGAAAGTTATTCATCTAACACGGAACATATAAATTTATTATTATTATATATAATTTTATTTTCTTTGATAGTTGGATATGTATTTTCTAGAGAGTTTACGGATAAAACTTCAAGCATATTATATACGTATCCAATATCTAGAATTAAAATTTTTATAGGCAAATTGATAACTATAGATATATTAATTTCGTTAGTTTATTTAGTTGAAATTATTTCTATATATTTAGGATATTATGTTTTATACCATACATTACCTGAACACACTTTTATAATTAGCCATATAAAATATAATATATATTCTTTAATTTTTCAGTTTCTATTAATTCCGATTCCTATATTAATTACGAATATAGGCAAGAATATCATGTTGCCAGTAGTATATGGAGTAGTAGGGACAATAGTGACAAACGTTATAGGAGAAAGTGATTTTTTAATTGCTAAGCATTTTCCTTTAGCAGTACCTTATAACTTTATTAAAAAATTATATTGGCCCAATTTGACTGACTTAAACTATAGTGTAATTAGTGGGATGTCATGCTTTATTATATCAATGATTATCTGCATTTATCAGTATAATAAAGATGACATTATTTAAAAAGCTGATTATATTTTAAGATAACTGAAATTTTATATTAAGGAGTTTAAAATGAAAAAAATTATAAAGATTAGTATATGTTTTATTTTAACTTTTCTAATACTACTTACTACTGGATGTGAAACACAGTATTTAGGTGGAGATAGAAATGCTAAATGGAAAAAAGACTTAGATTACTTACAAGCTGCATTACCTAAAAAACATGCGAATTTATTTTTCAAAATTAGTGAAGAGCAGTTTAATAAAGATATAGATGATTTGAAAAATTCCGTGGATAATTTAAATGATGATGAAATTATAGATGGAATTTATAAGATAGTTGGATCAGTAGGGGATGGACATACAAAAGTTATTAAGAAGTTTTCAAGGTCATACCCGTTCCAGTTTTATTATTTTAAAGATGGTGTATATACAATAGATACAATAGATGAATATAAAGAAGCCTTAAATTGTAAGTTAATAAAAATAAATGGACAAGATATAAAATCCATTGAAAATAGACTTTCACCTTTGATTGCTAATGAAAATGAAGAAACTATAAAAAAGGTTTTGCCTAATTACTTATTTAGACCAGAAATTCTTCATGGAGTTAAAATAGTAGATGATATAGATAAAGATGCTATTTTTACATTTGAAGATAGAAATGAAAAGATATTTGATTTAAATATACAATCAGTAGATTGTACTGTTGACAACGATTTAAAATTGATCATAAATAACGAATATGATGAATCTTATCCATTATATATGCAAAACGCTGATTTAAATTATTGGTATAAATATTTAGAAAAAGATAAGGTTTTGTATATCAAATATAATGCATGCGACGAGCAGGATGAAGCTGGAAAGCTGAGTGATTTCACTAATGAAATTTTGAACTTTATAGATAATAATAAAGTAGATAAGTTTGTAATTGATATGAGAGATAATCCTGGTGGAGGGCAAAATAAGTTAAATGCCATTATAGAAGGAATAAAGAATAATAAAATAAATAATAAAAATAATTTCTTTGTTATAGTTGGAAGGGGGACTTTTTCTGCACCTATTCTTGATGCAGTTAAATGGAGAGAAGAAACTAATGCTACTTTTGTTGGACAAGCAACTAGTGGGAAACCTAATCATTATGGAGTGGCTAAAAGCTTTGAACTTCCTAATTCAAAGTTAACTGTGCAATATTCTACAGAATATTGCAGACTATGTGATGATGAAAGTGATTCATTTATGCCTGATAAGGTAATTGAAATATCAATAGATGATTATGTAAATAAGAAAGATCCTGTTTTAGATTATATTATAGGAAGAAATAGTGAGTGATTAAAATAAAGGATACAATCTAGATAAGCAATTATCTATGCAATATTAAAAAGTAAAAAAGGAATATGAATCTCTATTATTATTTCCAGTTTAATATTTGGGATTGCATATTCTTAACCAATATCCAAGGATGGAATAAATTTAATATAAAGCCTAAAAGAATATCCTTGAATTTGAGAATTTTATATGTTATCATTAACAAGTATCAAAAATGGCGGTTAATAAAAGCCATTAATCAGTGGGGAATTTATATTCCACAAGATATTAATGCATAACAATATTATTAAATAAAATTTTTGAATTAAAATAGAAGCAATGATTAACATGGTTTGGCGTCCACAATGGGGACGGAGATTTTCTTTGATGAAAGTCTAGAGGTTCAAACCCTCAGCATTCCACCATTGCCATGCTAGATGGGGAGTCAGCGGTGCCCTGTAACCTGCAATCCGCTATAGCAGGATTTAATTCCTCGCTTAGGTATTAGCAATCTATAGTCTGACTTTTGTAAGTGGTGTTGAGGACTGGGTCCCACGCAATGAAAGTCCGTGAACCTCGTCAGATCCGGAAGGAAGCAGCGATAAGTGGATCCTTTCATGTGCCGTGGATCAATCTGGTCTGAGCTAACTGCAGAAGTAACGTATAGAGAACTAATATCAACGCGAGGTGCATGGTTTATTTTAATGTTTAATTACAATTAAGAATTTAAATTAGGTTATTCTTCAATAGGATTAACATAGGACACAGAATAGGTCACGCAATAGGATAAGAAAATGAGGGTATTTCATTTATGAAATACCCTCATTTTCTTTTCTTTTTTAATGAACTTAGACTCACATTTGTCACTTAACAGTATTTCTAAGGCAACCGATACCTTCAATTTCACATTCTACTACATCTGCAGCTTTTAAAAATCTAGGTGGGTCAAAGCCCATACCTACACCAGCAGGAGTTCCCATTGCAATAATGGTTCCAGCCTTTAAAGTAACTCCTTGAGATAATTCATGAATTACATCTTCAATAGAAGTGATCATAAGATCAGTTTTACTATTTTGTCTTAACTCTCCATTAACTCTAGAACATATTTGAAGTACTGGTGGATTTACAAATTCGTCTTTAGTAACAATGGAAGGACCCATTGGAGTAAAACCATCTAAGCTTTTACCAAAGTACCATTGCTTATGTCTTGTTTGCAAATTTCTTGCACTAACATCATTTATAATGGTATATCCAAAGACATAGTCATAAGCATCTTCTTTAGCTACATTTTTAGCATCTTTTTTAATTATCACTGCTAATTCTGCTTCATAATCTAAGCTATCAACAAGTTCTGCATAGCTAGGTATATAATCTCCATCACCCGTTGCAAGATTTACTCTTTTTGAAAAATAAACTGCATATGGTCTATCTCCTCCAAAAGCTTCTTTCTTATATCTTGCAGATTCTACTGCATGAGCCATGTAATTTATACCTAAACAAATAATATCTTGCTTAGGGTTAGGTATTGGAGCCATCTTACACACATCATTAATAGAAATAACTTCTTTAGTATCTTTTTCAAGTGCTATTTGCAATGTTTTCATTTCTTTATCTGTTATGTTTTCTATTAAATCATTCATGGTTTCATAATTTATACCAAGAGCTTTTATCGGATAAACTCCTTGCTCATTCTTAGTTAAAATTCCAACTTGTTCTTTATCTTCATACTTAAAAGTTATAATTTTCATATTAACCCCCGTTTATTAAGTTATTGCTAAATTCTTACTAAATCTACAAAAGTATAATGAAGTCCATTTTTTTCATCTATTAATTGATCTGATGTATATTCTGTTTTGAATTCATCATAATTAATTTCAGGGAAATATGTATCCCCTTCAAAAGTTTCATCTATTTTAGTTAGATAGATTTTTTGTGTATAAGGGAGAAGTTGCTTGTAAATTTCTGCACCACCAATTACAAAGATTTCATCTTCACATTTTGAATACTTTTCAAGCAATGAATTTAAATCATGAACTATAGTTACTTTATCTGAATCAACCTTAAAGCTTCTATCTCTAGTTATAACGATATGTTCTCTATTTGGCAAAATTCCAGGTAATGATTCAAATGTCTTTCTTCCCATAATCATTTTCTTGTTAGAAGTATTATTCTTAAATCTTTTTAAATCCTCTGAAAGATGCCATAGTAATTTATTATCTTTTCCAATAACATTATCTTTTGCAACAGCAACACTTATTGATATCATTTAATATTCCTCCTTTATACTGATACTTCCATCTTGATTGATTCATGATGTTCATAATCTTCAAGTTTTATATCATCTGGCGTAAAATCATAGAAATCTTTAACTTCAGGATTAATCCAAAGCTTTGGTGCAGTATATGCATCATTTTTTCTTGTTAATTGAAGTTTCATTCCTTCAATTTGATTTTCATATATATGAGCATTGTTTATAACATGAGTAAATAACCCAGGCTTAAGTCCAGTAACTTGAGCTAATAAATGAACTAGTACTGCATATTGACTTGTATTAAATGGAACTCCAAGTGGCCAATCACCACTTCTTTGTACAAGCATGCAGTTAAGTTTACCATCTGTTACATCCCACATTGTAAGGAAGCAACAAGGATACAATGCACCACCATCTAAATAGGGTATTTGCCATAAATTAAGCATCATTCTTCTGTCTTGAGGATTATTCTTTAAAGCCTCAATTAAATTATCGATTTGATTAAACTTTTTAACGATAAAACCATAAGAAGTTCCGATAGTACCATCTTCCATTTCCCATTCATCCCAGATCTTAACGTTTTGTGCTTGAAGATCCTTTACACTATTTGATTGATCTTTAAAAATCCATAAAAGCTCTTTAACAGCAGTTTTAAAAGCTACAAATTTTGTTGTTAGTATAGGAAATTCTTTTTCTAAATTAAATTGCATGATTTGATGAGGCAATTTATAAGTTGGCATTCCAGTTCTATTGTTATCAAAGTATCCATTTTCTAATATGTCATTAGCAATGGATAAGTATTTATCATCATATATACTCATTTTTATGTATTCCTCCAATTTTATTAGTTATATTTAAAATTATAATATTTTCTTTATCTATTTTAGCATACAAATTGGGTTAACAAAATTAAAAAAAGTTAATATGAATTCTAAATAATAAGACACTAAACATTTTTAGTTTTGAAATGTTTAATGTCTTATTATTTATTTTGTTATTTCGTCTATATTAATTACTAATCCGTCAAATACTTTACTAATATATGATTCGTTTATTGAAGGTTTAAATACACCAGATTCTAGATTGTATTGTATCATTTCTCCAGTTTGTTCAACTATTACATATTCTAATACACCATATTTTTGATATATTTGAAGTTTAGTTATATAATCATGTCCAGAATAGTTTGGTGAAACAACTTCAAATATTATTTTTGGAGGGGATACGAAGCTTTCTCCATTTTTTATAGCATCATCACACATTACAAAAACATCTGGAAACACATTTATTGTATCTTGAAGGTTATGAAATTTTAATTCTATTTGTTCTGTATATACTTTGCATTTACTATTATTAAAATAACTCATTAATTTGAATTGTATATTGTTTACTATTTCATTATGTTTTACTGAAGTTTTAGAATGAAGTATAACATCTCCATTGATAAATTCTATATTGTATTTATATTTGTACTGAAGCTTTTCAAATTCTTCTATAGTAAAAAATTTATCCTTTTCTAAATGCATTGTATCAACTCCTTTTTAGATAATTATATCATAGAAATAATATGTTATAATTGTAATACGCTAATATTAAGCTTTTATACTAATTATTTGCTTAATGGTGTATAATAAGTTTATATTCAAAGGAAAATAGAGAGGTGAGAGCCCGTGGGCTATACAGCACTATACAGAGAATGGAGACCAAGGACTTTTGAAGATGTTGTTGGGCAAGAACACATAACTACAACATTAAAAAATGAAATCCTAAATGATAGAATTGCACATGCTTATCTTTTTTGTGGAACAAGAGGAACAGGAAAAACATCTACTGCAAAAATAATGGCAAAGGCAGTAAATTGTCTTGATTTACATAATGGAGAGCCATGTAATAAGTGCAAAATGTGCATAAAGATAAATGAAGGATTAGCAATTGATGTAACAGAACTTGATGCAGCTTCTAATAATGGCATTGATAAAATTAGAGATATTATAGATGATACTAAATACCCACCACAAGAAGCTAAATATAAAATATATATAATGGATGAAGTTCATATGCTATCTGTTGGCGCGGTTAATGCATTTTTAAAGACTTTAGAAGAGCCACCTAAAAATGTAATATTTATATTGGCAACTACAGACCCTCAAAAATTGCCTATAACAATTCTATCTAGATGTCAAAGATTTGATTTTAAGAGAATAAATCAAAAAGTGATTTCGAATCTACTTAAAAAGATTACTGAATCTCAAAATATAAATTATGAACAAAAGAGTTTGGACTTAATTGCAAGGGTTTGTGACGGTGCACTGAGAGATGCAGTAAGTATATTAGATCAAGCAATTGCTATGGGAGAAAAACAAATTAATTATGAAGATTTAGTTAGTATATTAGGACTTGTAACTAACGAATATTTATTTGACATAACTTATGCAATTGTAGATAGAAGCATTGAAAAATGTATGATTATAATTGATAAGCTAGTTTATTCAGGTAAGGATATGCAACTGTTTATTAAAGATATAATAGCTCATTATAGAAATTTGCTCATGGTTAAGGTTACAAATAATCCAGAAGAAGTTTTAGATATGTCCCTTGAGAATATTTCAATGATTAAGGAACAAGGTCACAAAATAAGAGTAGAAGAAATAATGAGAGCTATTAGAATACTTCAAGATGCTGAGATGAATTCAAAAGCAAGTAAACAAAGTAGATTATATTTGGAGCTTGCTATTATAAAAATGTGTAAAATTGAGTATGATACTTCAAATGAAGTTATATTATCAAGAATAAATAAGCTTGAAGAATCATTAAAAAGTGGAAAAATACAAATCATTCAGGGTGAAACAACGGATGAAAATGTAAATTCTATAAATACTAAAATAGATAATACGTCAATTGAGGTAAATCAAATAAAAAAAACTATAACTAAAAATAATATCAATAATAGTAATAAAGTTAATTTCCAAGGAAATACTAATTCTACATTAACTCTTGATGATATTGGTAGAGTATGGACTGAAGTATTAGAAAAATTTAAAGCAAAAAGAGCAATGATTGTTTATGCTTCAATAGTTACAGCTAAACCGTATGGTTTTAAGGATGGAGTAGTTACGCTAGAATATGAAGCAATGTATGCATTTAATAAAGAAAGATTACAAAAATCAGAATATAGAGATATTGTAAATACTGTCTTTTCTGAGGTACTAAATGAAAAAATATTAGTAGATTATGTGGTAAAAAAAGATAAAGAACATAAAAATAAAGAAGAATTATTAAAGCAAACAATAGAAGGCGTACCCTTTGAAATATATGATGAATGATAGCAATTAACAATTAACAGTTAACAATTTACAATGTACAATAAAGGAACAAAGCCTTGCAGGCATTGAAAATATATATTTTTGAGAAACTTCAAAGGAAAAGTAAGAGTCCGAATCTCAGATTTGGTTCCTCGAACTTTCTCCAGGGAGCTTTCATCTTTAATTGTCAATTGTACATTGTCAATTGCAAGAAGTTGTTTTATAATTAAGAAATGAGATTCAAGAAAGAGGAGGATTTTTTTATGGCAAAAGGTGGATTTCCAGGCGGCTTCGGTGGCGGAAATATGAATAATCTTATGAAACAAGCGCAAAAAATGCAAAAGCAAATGGAAGATATGCAAAAGGACCTTGAAACGAAAGAGTTTGAAGCATCATCAGGTGGCGGTGCTGTATTAGTAAAGATAAATGGTAAAAAACAATTAACAGCAGTTAATATAAAGCCAGAAGTTGTAGATGCAGATGATGTAGAAATGCTTGAAGACTTAATAATGAGTGCAGTTAACGAAGTATTAAGAAAAGTAGAAGAAGAATCTGCAAACAAAATGGGTAAGTTAACAGGTGGAATGCCAGGCGGATTATTCTAGTAATAATGATGATAGTTAGCATACAGAATTGTTGGTTTATCCTTCAGTCTGTATGCTTTTATTATACGATGAAAGTATAGAAATTTTAAAGTTTGTAAGGTTTATATAAAAAATTAACAAAAGGAGACGTTAAAATTATGATGGATTTTTATCCAATAGCCATAGAAAGGTTAATAGAGGAATTTGCTAAATTGCCAAGTATAGGGCAAAAAACAGCTCAAAGATTAACATTATATATTTTGAATCTTCCAGATGATGAAGTAAGAGCATTTGCAAATGCATTAGTTAAAGCAAGAGGAACAATTAAGTATTGTTCTATATGTGGAAATTTTACAGATAAAGATCCATGTCCATTATGCGATAATCCTAATAGAGATAAGGGAACTATATGCGTTGTAGAGCAACCGAAGGATATTATGACAATGGAAAAGGTTAAAGAATATAATGGTGTATATCATGTATTGCATGGAAACATATCTCCAATGCAAGGAAGAGGACCTCAAGATATTAGAATTAGAGAGCTTGTTTCAAGAATGAGTGAAGACATAAAGGAAGTAATATTAGCAACTAATCCAAATATAGAAGGAGAAGCAACTGCTATGTATATATCCAAGGTACTTAAACCTCTTGATATTAAGGTAACTAGAATTGCATCGGGAATACCTGTTGGCGGCGATTTAGATTATGCTGATGAAGTTACATTATCTAAAGCTCTAGAGGGTAGAAAAGAACTTTAAAATTAAAAATATGTATATTCCTTCCTCAATATGGATAAAATAGTAACAAGAAGTTTTTGGAGGGATTTACATGAATAAAAAGAATATTGTAGAGCACCTGATGGATAAGACTGATGGCACAAATGTGTATGTGAAATTAATGGAAGATATGGAAATTGCAAAGATGGAAATAAATGTAGCACGTAGCATGTTTAATAATGTTAACGATGACAAATTGATAGAGGTAGCAATTTACTCAGAAAATGTTGCGAGAAAAAGATATGATTATTTATTAGCGATAGCAAGGGAAATAGGAATAAGTGTAGGATACGATTATATAATTGGAAAGAGTATAAAAATTGCGGAATAAACAAAATGGGGGAACTTAAACATGGATGGACAATCTCTAATATACGCATTGATAGGAATAGTAGTATTATTTCTGGTAATAAAATTATTAAAGTGGCCAATAAAAATAGTCATAAATGGGATAATAGGAGTTGTTATATTATATGTAGCAAATTTTATAATTGCAAATCTTGGTTTAGTTGGTATAAATACTAACTTCTCATTAGCGATTAATCCAATTACTGCTCTTATAGCAGGATTTTTCGGAGTCCCTGGTGTTATTGTATTAATAATAATAGGGCTGTTTCTGTAATCTAGTGTTAAGGAGATTCCAGAAAATAACAAGTTAGTATGCTAGTCTATTTTGCGTCATACTTCGTCGCTAAGGCTTACTAATAGCCTACTATGAGCAAGTCTTAGCTCCTTGTTTGACACAAAATATACATCGCATCTTTGACTTGTTATTTTCTTTCACCTCTCTTGGAGAAAATTAAGATATTACAAAATTCAATAGTAGTGAAAATAGTGCTTATTTGTTAAAAACATAAAAAGGAATTTTTTTATGTTTAATGAATAAGCACTTTTATTATTCTTAGTTTGTACTATGGGAGAACTCTTCATTAAAATTATGTTTAAATAAGCTCACATATGGTAGAATACATATATAAATGAAATTGATAACATAATTGCAAATGATAAATGAATTAGGGATGTGAAAGAAAATAACAAGTCAAAATAGACTAGCATACTGACTTGTTATTTCTTTGAACATCCCTTATAGGAAATAATTTATTAAAAGGGGAAAGTAAGAAGTGAAGAAGGAATTTCTCAAAAACATAATAATCGTAGGAATGACAACTTTAATAATAACAAATATGTATTGTATGCCAGTTTCGGCCAAATGGATTGATAATTCGAAAAACAATTGGAATTGGATAGAAAATGGAGTTAAGGCTACTGGATGGAAAGAAATCGATAAAGAGTGGTATTACTTTAATGAAAATGGAATAATGATTACTGGTTGGTTTAATGACAATGGAAAGTGGTACAACTTATCTAGCAGTGGAGTAATGGATATAGGTTGGAAACAGATTAATGGCAAGTGGTATCATTTTAATAAAGATGGAATAATGAGTATTGGTTGGATTGATGATAATGGTACTTGGTATTTTACTAATTCCGGCGGTGAAATGGAAACTGGAACTCTTGGAATTGATGGACAAGTCTACACTTTTTCAGATAGCGGAGCAATGATAAAAGGCAAGGAAACAATTCAAGGAATACAACCTGGAGCAACAGATGTAAGTAATGTAAAGACCGAAACAAAGGAGAAAGTTGATAAAAATGCTGGAAGTGATAAAGGTGATAGTAAAGTGCGTACAGCATATGTTACCACTAATAGTGACTCGTTAAATGTTAGATTAGAAGCAATAGTTTCTTCGGACATAATAGGAACTGTAGCTAAAAATGCAGAAATTAAAATTATAGATGTTGAGAAAAATGGATTTTATCCTATAATGGTAAATGAGAAAAAAGGATGGGTAAGTTCAACTTGGATTAGTTTTGAAAAGCCTAAAAACTCAAATATTAGCACAAATTCGAATAGTACATCTAATACAGAGATTGCTCCTATTATTACGAATAATATAGATCTAGAAGATGATTCATTAGGCAAAGATGCTATAAGGGATACGGAACCAAGTTTGAGTGATAAACATTATTATTCAGATGAGAATCTTTTCTATAAAATAAAATTGTCTCCGCCGTTTTCTAGTGGGGGAAATTTGATTAAAGGTAATTGCACATGGTATGCATGGGGACGCGCTTGGGAGATTACTGGAAGTAAACCAAATGATGCAGGCTTTATAGGTAATGCATATGAATGGTGGGAAGCAAATAAGAAAAGTGGCAAATATAAATATGGATCTGAACCTAGGGTTGGATCTATTGCAGTATGGAAATCCAACCTACCGAATTCCGGAGGGTGCGGACACGTTGCAGTTGTTGAAAAGATAAAGGATAATAAAATTTACATATCAGAGTCTATGTGGCATGGAGTAGTCTTCAAATATAGAGAAATATATGAAACAAATTACTTATATGGTTACATTTATTTAAACAAACCAAATTTTTAATTAAATACAATATAGACGCCAAGCTACTAAATCATACTAGAAGAGAGGTTAAGCAATGAAAAAGATGAAGAGATTAGGTGCGATAGCAAGTATATTAGTATTCCTATTAATGATGTATCCATCATCGTATAATAGTGTTATAGCATCTGAGATAGGATCTAATGTCGAAACCGCAAATAATAACGTAAGGTCACAAGATGATTTTTATGATGCAATAAATAGTAAGTGGCTTAATACAGCAAAAATTGAAAACGGAAAGTCAACGACCTCTACTTTTGATGATGTTGAAAAAAAAGTAACAAATCAGACAAAAGATATAATTAATCAATTATTAATTGATAAAGATAAATATAAGGAAAATAGTGACGAAAAGAAAATAATCAATGTATATAAAAATACACTAAATATAGAAGCAAGAAATAAAGATGGATTAAAACCAGTTGGAAAAATTTTAGATGAAATTAAGGCATCACAAACAATAGATGATATTACAAAGTTATGGGTTAATAAAGAAATAATAAATTCTACAATAAAGTTTTCTGTAAACAGAGATA
Source organism: Clostridium gelidum (assembly GCF_019977655.1). NCBI lineage: Bacteria > Bacillati > Bacillota > Clostridia > Eubacteriales > Clostridiaceae > Clostridium > Clostridium gelidum. The sequence continues at coordinate 5,779,887 of NZ_AP024849.1, read as the reverse complement.
TACATGATGTTACAAATAACATATTGTATATAGCACCTACAGGACTTAGTTTAGGAGATTCAGATGAATATACTAATCCTATAGAGAGTACTGTTAGAAACAAAAAATTAACAGAAGATTTTTTCAATAAAATTTTGGTGTTAAGCGGATATACACAAGATGAAGCAAAAATTAAAGTAGATAATATGTTTAAATTTGAAGGAATGATAGCACCATCCATTATGGGCAAACAAGAAAAATTAACCACTTCAAATTTAATTAATTCTGTTTACAATGTTTATACTTTAGATGAACTTAATAATTTAGCGCCAAATTTAAACTTACCATCAATTATGAGTTCTTTAGGTTTAGATAAAGCAAATAAAATTGTTTTACAAGATCCGAGGTGGTTAGAGGCATTCAATAAAATATATACACAAGAAAATTTGCCTCTTATAAAGAACTATATAGAAATGGTTAATTTGATTTTTGCATCAGGTTATTTAAATGAAGATTTTCAGAATGCTAATAAAGAATATGAAAGTAACCTACTTGGAATAAAGGGAGCTGTATCAAAAGAAGAAGATGCTGTAGATACAGTAAGCTCTATGATGGGGATGGCTGTTGGAAAGATTTATGCAGAAAGATATGTTTCTAAAGAGACAAAAGAAGATGTGGAAAACATAACTAAAGAAATTGTAGAAACATATAAAAAACAAATTCAAAACCTTGATTGGATGAGTTCATCAACTAAGAAAAATGCTATTGATAAATTAGATAAATTAAACGTCCAAATAGGGTATCCAAAAGAGTGGGTTAACTATTCAAAAATAAGTATTAAATCTTATGAAGAAGGAGGTTCACTTTTTCAAAATATTATGAACTTAAGGATTTTTCAAAGTAATGAGATGCTTAGCAGAATAAACCAACCAGTGGATGAAAAACAAAATGGTTTTAAACCTCAAACAGTTAATGCATATTATAGTGCAAATGAAAATTCAATTATTATCCCAGGGGGAATTATCCAGGGTCATTTTTATAATTTAAATGCAACTAGAGAAGTCAATCTAGGTGGGATTGGCGCTATTATTGGTCATGAAATTAGCCATGCATTTGATAATACGGGTGCACAATATGATGCAGATGGAAATCTTAATAATTGGTGGACTGAAAAAGATTATGCGCAATTTACACAAAAAGCTTATAAAATAGCAGGTTTTTACGGTGGAATAGAAGCTTTGCCAGGAGAAAAAATTAATGGTTATCTTACAGTTGGGGAGAATATTGCTGATATTGGAGGCGTATCTTGTCTTTTGAAAATATTAAACAAAATGGACAAGCCTGATTACAAGGTATTTTTTGAAAGCTATGCAACTACTTGGCGTCAAATAACAACTAAAGAATATGAGGAGTATGCCCTAAGCATAGATGTTCATTCACCTAATAAATTTAGAGTAAATGCAGTGCTTCCACAATTTCAAGAATTCTATGACACATATGGAATTACAGAAAAAGATGGTATGTATGTTAAGCCAGAAGATAGACTTGGAATTTGGTAAAGAAATTTGACAATAATAGTTATACTTTAAAACTATTTAGCAAAAATAATAGATAGCCTTTTTAAAAGGCTATCTATTTCAGATTGTAGTTCTTATAAGTTATCTATTTCCTGGCACGATATTACTCCAATTAGAAATGAATAAATACAATATCCATATAACAAATGCAATTTCAATTGAGGAAATAATTTTAAGTATTAGTCGTGACTTAGATTTCAATTTTTTATCTAATATAATATTTACACTATCTTTTAAGTATTCAAAAATAATATCAAAATTTTTAATACCATATTGAAGTGTCCTTTTATGTCCGTTCATATGTTCAACTGTCAAATAGAAATATTCCTTTTCTTTATATAAATGTACTTCTTGCTTTATCTCGAAATAATTAGAATATTGCAAATAACCTGTTACCTCTGCTAAAAGAAACCTTTTATTTGTTCTTATCAAAATACAATTAGAACTCCATCCTAATATAGGATTAGCAATTGCAGAGCCAAATCCAGCAAATACAAGTCTTGTTGAATCACTTGTATAGTCTCTACCTACAAAATAAAATTCTATTTCTTCATTAGCATCTAATTTTTCTTTTAGATCTTTTAATAAATCAGCCATTAACATTTTCCAGAGTGTATTCGTCTGTCTTTTTTTCGCTCTTTCTAACATATCATTATTTACTTCTATTTTTTCTATTTCATCTATTTCACTTTGTGAAAGAAATTCATTGTTATTCATAAATATCCTCCCTTCTACAGTTCTTATTTCCCCATAGGTTTTTCAGTTTATCCCGCAGTCTACTTAATCTTTTATATAATACATTTTCATTGATAAGATAATATTCACATAATTCCTTTGTTGAAAGATCTAATACATATTTCTTAATAAATAAGGTCTTTTCTGTCTCAACTAATCTATTTATAATGTCATTAATTTCAGTTGGTAGTTCTTCTTTTAGATATTCATCCTCTGCACTCTTATTTTCACTAATATGTCCATTAAGTTCTACTTCATTGTAATATTTTTTGATTTTTCTTTTATAATCTAATGATTTATTTTTAGCTATACACATAACCCAATTTCTAAAAGGACATTCAAATTTGAATGTGTCACTCTTTTTAGAAACTTGCATTATAACATCATCAAAGCATTCGTCAATATAATCTTTATCTTGAGATTCTTTTAAGACATATGAAATTGTTTTTAATATATCCGTTGAATATACATCAACAAATTCTTGAAAAGCCTTTACATCCTTAGATATTAGGCCTTTTACTAATTCTGCTTCAAGCATACATTGTTCCTCCTTGTTTTTATTTATACTTTATAGACGTTTTAATTATTATGTTTTCTGACATATATATAATTTTACAATTTATCTTTCTCTCATTATAAATTTAATCGTACTAATATGGAATTTTATTATATAAATTTGACATTCACGAGCTTTGAGTTAATATTAAGTTAGTATATTAAGGCACAATCAAAAAATATCAAGTCCATTTGCCAGCCTATTTTCCATTATAAGTGAAGCTCGACTCGCTACGCTCACTGAGTAAGCGATTCACACCAAATCATAGATTTGGGTTCACTGCTCACGTCGGCAAATTGACCTAATAGGCCTGCTATGAGGGCAATTCGTCTCCTTGCTTGATGAAAAATATTCATGGCAACTTTGGACTTGTTATTTATTTTCATGTGCCTAAAATTAAAGGAGTAGTGAGATTATTATGCCAGCAGGAAATGGAGTAAACTGTGGAGATTGCACAGAAATAAAACAAGGAAAATGTAACGGTGGAGATTTAACTTGTTTATGTTATAAATGCCCAAGAAAATTAGCTCAATGTATGTGTGTTAAGTATTGTAGAGAAACTGAATCAGTATTATATTTTGATGATGAAGATAATTAAATATAAGATAAAAAATTAATATGACAAAAAATTAGGGGATATATTTCTATTATATAGAAATAGCCCCCCTTTGATTATCAAAAAATCATAAAAATTAAAAAGTATCTTTTTTATAATTTTTAGCATCATATAGAATGTATATATGAAAATATAAATTTGGAAGAATCCACAAAAGTAAAGAATAATAATTGTAGAAATTTGTATTATCTAATTCAAATAAAATATTGACACTTATAGATAAAAATATTATTATTATAATGTTGTATTGATAATAAGTTAAATATTATTACTAAAAAATTTAATATTAATAAAAAAAGTAACAAAGGAGTTATTAGACAGTTTTGATGTGTTTAATGACTCCATTAATATATTAAATATACTAAACCAATATGGAACCGCTTTCGGTAAAAATAAAAGAAATATATCAAAACAACACTTTTGACTCAATTATATATTCTTCAATTATTTAATAAATTAATATATAAACCAACATACAAACGTAAAAAGAAGGAGAGGGACACATGTATAAATATATTGGAAAAAGATTTGTTACAAGCCTATTAACAATATGGGTTGTAATAACAGTAACATTTTTTCTAATGAGGCTTATGCCAGGAGGCCCATTTGATGGAGAAAAGTTAACACCGCAAATTAGAGCAAATATAGAGGCGAAATATGGACTTGATAAACCTTTATCAATGCAATATGTAATGTACATGGGCAACTTAGTTAAAGGAGACTTCGGTGAATCGATGGTTTTCAAAGGTAGACAAGTATCGGAAACTATAGGTAAGTCGTTTCCAGCATCTGCAGAACTAGGTATAATAGCAGTACTTATTGCATTAATAGGAGGTATACTTCTAGGAACACTAGCAGCACTTAAAAATGGAAGATGGCCAGATAGGGTGGTAGTATTTGTTGCAACACTTTGTATTACAATACCAAGTTTCGTAATAGGTGCAGTTTTAATTTATATATTAGGTGTTAAATTTACATTACTACCTCCAACAGGATTTGGTGAGTGGAAAAATGATATAATGCCATGTATAGCACTATCAGCAGCATCATTATCGTTTATTACAAGACTTACAAGGAGTAAGTTGATAGATGTGTTAAAGTCAGATTATATAAGAACTGCAAAAGCGAAAGGTTTAAGCAAGAGTACTATTGTATTTAAACATGCATTAAGAAATTCATTAATACCAATTGTTACATATGTTGGGCCTTTAACAGCGTCTATATTAACAGGAGGATTTGTTACAGAAAAGATTTTTGCAATTCCTGGACTTGGTAATGAATTTGTACAATCAGTTACAAATAGAGATTATAGCATGTTACTAGGAGTAACAGTCTTTTATTGTACAATGTTAATATTCTTCACTTTTTTTGTTGATATATTATATATATTAATTGATCCAAGAATAAAATTACAAGATGCGGAAGCTTAGGGGGAAAGAAAATGGAAAATCAATTTAAAATAGAAAAGGAATTATTTACTCCTCTAAGCGCGGAAGAAAAGAAAATTAGCGTAACTATTAGACCAAGTGTCGGTTATTGGGAAGATGCTTGGAGGAGATTAAAAAAAGATAGAATGGCACTTATGTCATTAATAGTAATAATAGCTATAATTGCGGCAGCGGTATTAGTACCATGGTTCTCTAAATATGATTATGCATCAAATGATTTATCGAATACGTATTTAGCACCTTCAGCTGAACATTGGTTTGGAACAGATAATCTAGGAAGAGATTTGTTTGTTAGAAACTTATATGGAGCAAGATATTCACTAATTATTGCAGGTTTAGCAGCAGTTATAAATCTATTTATTGGTATAATATATGGTGGAGTAGCTGGTTTCTTTGGTGGAGTAATAGATAATATATTAATGAGAATAGTGGATGTTTTATCTTCAATTCCTTTGACTATATATGTAATAATTTTTATGGCTGTTTTAAATAAGCCAGGAGCTAATGGAAGTGGGCTTTTTACAATTGTATTAGGACTTTCCATAACATATTGGATTGGAATGGCTAGAATAGTAAGAGGAGATGTACTTCAATTAAAGCAACAGGAATTTGTTCTTGCGGCAAAATCATTAGGTGCATCAAATTCTAGAATATTAATTAGGCACTTGATTCCAAATTGTATTGGATCAATAATGGTTACATTAACATTACTAATTCCAGAAGCTGTATTTACAGAAGCATTTTTAAGTTTTATAGGTCTTGGAATTGCAGCACCTAGAGCATCACTTGGAACTTTAGCAAATGAAGCAATGCAGGCAATTTATTCATATCCGCTTCAATTACTGTTTCCAGCAGCTATAATTTGCTTAATAATATTATGTTTTAACCTTTTTGGTGATGGATTAAGCCAAGCATTAGATCCTAAGAATAAGAGATAGGAGGAGAGAGAAAATGGAAAATTTATTAGATGTAAAGAATTTAGGAACCTCCTTCAAAACTAGTGCTGGTGAAGTGCATGCAGTAAGAGGTGTATCATTTAGCTTAGAAAAGGGAGAAGCACTAGGTATAGTTGGAGAATCAGGTTGTGGCAAAAGTGTTACTATGATGTCAATTATGAGATTATTGGCTGACAATGGAAGGCTTGCAAGTGGAGAAATCCATTTTAATGGTAAAGATATTTCTAGTGTTAAAGAATCAGTGATGGAAACTATAAGAGGTAATGATATTGGAATGATATTCCAAGATCCTATGACATCATTAAATCCAGTATATACAATAGGAGACCAATTAATGGAACCCCTATTAAAGCATAGAAAAGTTAGCAGAGCAGAAGCAAAAAAGGAAGCTATAAAGATGCTTGGATTAGTTGGAATACCAAGTCCTGAGAAAAGAATGAAACAATATCCACATGAATTTTCAGGTGGTATGAGACAAAGAGCCATGATAGCTATGAGTTTAATTTGTGAACCAAAGCTTATTATAGCGGATGAGCCTACAACAGCTTTAGATGTTACAATTCAAGCTCAAATCCTTGATTTAATGAAGGATTTGAAACAAAAGCTTGGTACTGCAATTATATTAATAACTCATGATTTGGGAGTTGTTGCAGATGTATGTAGCAGAATTAATGTAATGTATGGTGGACTAATAGTAGAAACAGGAACTACTGAAGATATATTCTATAGAGGAAAGCATCCTTATACTTGGGGACTTTTAAGAAGTATACCAAATCCTAAGGGAGATATGAGAGAAAAACTTATTCCAATTGAAGGACAACCACCAGATTTATTGAATCCACCAATTGGATGTCCGTTTGCTGCAAGATGTGACTATGCAATGAAGGTTTGTATCCAAAAGCAGCCGCCACTATTTGAAGCAGGAGAAAACCATCATGTGGCATGTTGGTTATGCCATGAAGATGCACCCAAAATCGAATCGCCTATAAGGAGGATAAAGTAGTGGAAGATAATAAAGATATAATTTTAGAAGTTAAAGACTTATGTAAATACTTCCCTGCAAAGAAGAGCTTATTTGGTGCTAAAAGCTATGTTAAGGCAGTGGATAGAGTTTCATTTACACTTAAAAGAGGAGAAACTTTAGGGCTTGTAGGTGAGTCGGGATGCGGTAAGACAACTACAGGAAGAACAATATTAAAGCTTTATGAACCAACATCTGGACAAATAATTTTTAATGGAAAAGATATAACAAAAAATTCAGTAAAAGAAATGATTCCTTTAAGAAAAGAAATGCAAATGATTTTTCAAGATCCATATGCATCATTGGATCCAAGAATGACTGTTGGAGATATAATTGGAGAAGCGATTGATGTACATAAATTACTAACAGGTGGAGCAAGGACAGAAAGAATAAGAAGTTTATTATCAAAAGTAGGGCTTGCAAGTGACCATATAAATAGATATCCTCATGAATTTTCAGGAGGACAAAGACAAAGAATAGGTATAGCAAGAGCATTAGCTGTAGAACCATCATTGATAGTTTGCGATGAGCCAATTTCAGCTCTTGACGTTTCAATACAAGCGCAAGTTGTAAACATGCTTGAAGAACTTCAAGAAGAATTAGGATTGACTTATCTTTTCATAGCTCATGACCTTTCAATGGTTAAACATATATCAACTCATATTGGAGTTATGTACCTAGGAAGAATGGTTGAAAAGGGAGAAAGTAATCAAGTATATTCAGAAGGTTTACATCCATATACACAAGCATTACTTTCAGCAGTGCCAATACCAGATCCGGATGTTGCTAAAAATAATAAAAGAATCATATTAGAAGGAGATATTCCATCACCAATAGATCCACCACCAGGATGTAGATTTAAAGGTAGATGTAGATATGCAAAACCAATTTGTTCTGAAATTGATCCAGAATTAAAGGAAGTTAAGCCAGGACATTTTGTAGCATGTCATTTATATGATTAAAAATGTATAATAATAAATAATTTGCATAGTATACTGTTAAGAAGTTTTAGCAATAGCAACTTAAACAGTTATTATATAATAAATAATTAATTAAGGGGGAAATATTAATGAAAAAGAGCAAAGTAAAACAAATTTGCGCAATAGCTTTAGCGACAACAATTGGACTTTCAGTATTAGTTGGTTGTGGTTCTAAAACTACTGACAAAGGTGCAGCACCAGCTGGAGAGAAACAAGAATTAGTATTTAATTTAGCGGCAGACACAAAGACTTTAGATCCAGGATTAAATCAATCAGTGGATGGGGCTATTATAGCAGTAAATGCTTTTGAAGGTTTAGCTAAGTTAGACGACAATGATAAAGCAATTCCAGGTCAAGCTGAAAAATGGGAAGTGTCTCCAGATGGATTGAAATATACTTTTCATTTAAAGAAAGATCTTAAATGGTCAAATGGAGATCCACTTAAGGCAAGCGATTTTGAATATGCATGGAAAAGAGTATTAAATCCAGAAACAGCATCTGAATACTCATTCCAAATGTTATACCTTAAAGGCGGAAGTGAATATAATACTGGAAAAGGAACAGCAGATCAAGTTGGGGTTAAAGCAACTGATGATACTACATTAGAAGTTACTTTAGCAGGACCATGTCCATATTTCTTAGAATTAACAGCTGGTCCAACATATATGCCAGTAGAACAAAAGATTGTTGAAAGCAATAAAGATTGGGCAACTGATGTTAAAACTTTAGTTTCTAATGGACCTTTCAAATTTACAGATTATAAGATTAAAGACCAAATTGTATTAGAAAAGAATGAAAATTATGTATCAAAAGATGGTGTTAAGCTTAATAAATTAACAATGAAGATGGTTACTGAACCTACATCAGCATGGGCAAGTTTTAAAGCAGGTCAATTTGATATGGTATATGATGTTCCAGAACCTGAAGTTGAAGCAGCAATAAAGGATGGAAGTGCAACTCAGTTTAAAGATTTATCAACTGATTATATAAATATCAATATTTCAGATAAAGCTAAAGAAGTAAATCCAGATGCTGCTAAAGTATTAAGTGATATAAGAATAAGAAAAGCAATGTCACTTGCTATAGACAGAACAGCAATTACTGAAAATGTTATAAAAAATCATCCAACACCAGCTCATGGATTTATACCAGACAGTATTCTTGATGCAGATGGAAAAGTGTTTGCTAGTAAGCAATACTTCGATCCAAAGGGGAATGTAGAAGAAGCTAAGAAGTTATTAGCTGAAGCTGGATATCCTAATGGTGAAGGATTACCACAAATGACAATATTGTACAATCCAGAAGGCGGTAATGGGGCTAGATATCAACCTATCCAAGATATGTTAAAGAAGGCTGGGTTTAATGTTGAACTTCAAACTCAAGAATGGAAAGTATTCCAAACAACAAGAACTAATAAGCAATACGAAGTTGCAAGAGGTGGATGGACAGGTGATTATGTAGATCCAATGACATTCTTAGATATGTTCACACCAGAATCAGCACAAAATGATCCAGGATATAATAATCCTAAGTATATTGAATTAATTCATAATGCAAAGAATGAAGCAGATGCTAAGAAGAGAATGGAAATGCTTCATCAAGCAGAAGATTTATTAATGGAAGATATGCCAATTATCCCTTTATGGTATACTAATCAAACAAGAGGAATCAAGAGCTATGTTAAGGGTGTAAGAGTATCTCCACTTAGATTCATATACTTTGATAAAGCTTATATAGAAGGAAAAAAATAATTTATATAACTTAAAATAAGATGCTATTTCAAATGCAAATGTGTTTGAAATAGCATTTTTTTATATTTGATAATTAAAAGGTTTAGAGTTAAGGCGACTATAGTTATTGAAATGGATATTAATTTGATAAGTATGTGAAGAAAACTTTAACAATGATAGTCATATATTGATAGAAAAATATATAACTATCAACTAAAATCATCATTCAGCACAACAAAGTATTGAATTAAAACTAAATAAGTAGTAGAATATAAAAAACAAGTTTTAAGTAGATAATGAATATAATAGATTAAAGGTTAAAATATTTATTAATGTTTAAAGGCAGATTGATATTTGCAGAACTTAAAGAATTGCTTACACAAGAATAGTTTTTTGATTTATAATGTAGTTGTGTAATCACAATTCAGATAGTTTTGATGGGGAATATCGGTTTGTGTGTTTTGAAATTTTATAATAGTTAGACAGATCATAAAATTATGTAGAGAAATATTAAAGTAATAAGCATATTTAAATTAAGGGGGATTTTTTAAAAATGATTAGAGTATTAACAAACGACGGATTAGAAAACGCATCAATTGAAGCATTAAGAGCATTGGGCGCAGAGGTTATTAATGAACATTTTGAACAAGACATATTAGGAGAAAAATTAAAGGATTTCGATGCAATAGTTATTAGATCAGCTACAACTCTTACTTCTGATGTATTTAAAGCAGAAGAAGGCGGAAAATTAAAATTAGCTATAAGAGCTGGTGTTGGAATAGACAATATAGATATACCTGCTGGAGAAGCAATTGGAGTAGCTGTAAAAAATACACCTTCAGCTAGTTCAGATTCAGTTGCAGAACTTGCAATTGGTCATATGTTTGCATTAGCAAGATTTATTGCTATATCTAACTACACTATGAGAAATGGTGAATGGAATAAAAAGAAATACCAAGGAACTGAAATTGCAGGTAAAACACTTGGAATTGTTGGAATGGGAAGAATAGGTCAATCTTTAGCTAAGAAAGCTACAGCTTTAGGGATGACTGTTATATATTATACAATTGAAGGAAAACATGATGATTTAGATTATGACTTTGTATCATTAGAAGAAGTATTAAAGACTTCAGACTTTATTTCACTTCACGTACCATATGACAAAGCAGCAGGTTCATTAATTGGAAAGAAAGAATTAGAATTAATGAAAAGTACTGCATATGTTATTAACTGTGCTAGAGGTAAAGTTGTTGATGAAGCAGCATTACTTGAAGCTCTTAATAATGGAGAAATTGCTGGAGCTGGAATTGATGTATTTGAACAAGAACCAACTAAGAATGAAGCATTAATTAACCATGCAAAAGTTAGCGTTACACCACATATTGGAGCTGCAACTGAAGAAGCTCAAACAAGAATTGGTGAAGAAGTAGTTTCAGTAATTAAGGAATTCTTTAATATATAATTATTTGGGAGGAATTTTCAATGGCAATAGTTAAAGCTTTTAAGGGAATAAGACCAGTTGCAGAATTAGCTACAAAAATAGCAGCTTTGCCTTATGATGTAATGAATAGCGATGAAGCAAGAGAAATGGTAGTTGGAAATCCACATTCATTTCTTCATGTTGATAAACCTGAAATAGATTTGGATCCAGCAATAGATGCACATGATCCAAAAGTCTATGAAAAGGCTAGAGAAAACCTTGATAGAATGATAACCGATGGAGAATATACTCAAGACGAGAAACCTTGCTTATACATATATAGACAAATAATGAATGGAAGATCCCAAACAGGAATAGTATTTTGTGCTTCCATTGATGATTATATGAACAATATTATTAAAAAGCATGAATTTACTAGAGCAGATAAAGAAGAAGATAGAATTAATCACGTTGATTATTGTGATGCAAATACAGGACCTATTTTCTTAACATATAAAGAAGATCAAATTGCATCAGAAATAATAGATGCTTGGATTCAAAATGAGAGTAAGAGAAAGCCTGTATATAATTTTGTAGCTGAAGATGGAATAAGTCATATTGTTTGGGTAATTGATAATGAAATTATCATAAGTGAAATAGTTGATTTATTTAAAGAAGTAGATTACTTATATATTGCAGATGGACATCATAGATCAGCATCTGCTGTAAAGGTTGGACTTAAGAGAAGAGCAGAAAAACCAGATTATACTGGTAATGAAGAATTTAATTATTTCTTAGCAGTTGCATTCCCAGATAATGATTTAATGGTTATGGACTATAACAGAGTAGTTAAAGATTTGAATGGGTTGACTAAAGATGCGTTAATTGGAAAACTTGAAGAAAAGTTTACTGTAACAGAAGCAAAAAGTTCCGAACCAGTTAAACCAGCTAAGAAGCATACATTTGGAATGTATGTAGAAAATAAATGGTATGTATTGGAAGCTAAAGATGGTATTTACAATGCTGAAGATCCAATTGATAGTCTAGACGTTGCAATACTTCAAAACAATGTCTTAACACCTATCTTAGGAATTGAAGATGTAAGAACATCAGATAGAATAGATTTCATTGGTGGAATTAGAGGTCTTAAAGAGCTTGAAAGAAGAGCAAACAAAGACATGAAGATAGCATTCTCAATGTATCCTACTGAAGTTAGGGATATAATGAGCGTTGCAGATATTGGAGAAGTGATGCCACCGAAATCAACATGGTTTGAACCTAAGCTTAGAAGTGGATTGTTTGTTCATAAATTAAAATAATTGTCCCCGTCAAAAAAAGATTGACTAGGTTGCGGAGCAGTAAAAAAACAGAACCTAAAACAGAATGAAATAAAGAGCATAAAAGCGATAGAAACAGAGCCTTTGGGTCGGTTTTCTTAATTCGAATTTATGCTCTTTTTTTGTTCGAAATTAAGGGTGATTTTCGTAATTTGATACAATTTTTTTACAGGAATATTAATCCCGTCTTACTATATGTTAATTACTGTATAATTTGACAAAAGAACATATGTTTGATAATCTGTATTCATGGAAGTATTTTATAAAAGGGATGGTAATATATATGAATATGGAAGAGAAACACAAAAAAATTGTGGAAATTGTGGAGCAAAAATTAACGTGCTCAGCACATAATTTAGATCATGTATTTAGAGTTTATAATCTTTGTTTATTACTTGCAAAATATGAGAAAGACGTTGATTTAGAAATACTCATTCCAGCAGCATTATTACATGATATTTCAAGAGTGGAAGAGAGCCAAGATAAAACAGGAGAAATTGATCATGCAGTTTTAGGTAGTGTGATTGCAGAAGATATACTAAGAAAATTAGAATATGAAGAAGAAAAAATAGAGAAGATAAAGCACTGTATTATAGCACATAGATTTAGAACAGGGAATGAGCCTAATACTATAGAAGCAAAAATCCTTTTTGATTCAGATAAACTTGATGTTATAGGAGCAAGTGGAATTGCTCGTACTTTTATGTTAGCAGGACAATTTGGACAAAGGTTAATAGCAAATGAATCTCTTGATGAATATCTTAAATGCAATGCAGTTGAAAATGGAAGATTGAAAGATGTTACAAAACATACACCTTTTATTGAGTATGAGGTGAAATTTAAAAAAATTCCAGATAAATTATATACAGAGAAAGCAAAAGAAATAGGAAAAGAGAGATTAAAATTTATGGATGAATATTTTATTAGATTAAAGTTAGAAATAGATGGTGTTAAATAAAATTAAGACGGATTGTTATTATAAACTATAAGGTATTGATTGAGGAGGAGAAAAGAAATGTTAAAAGTAAATTTTTATGAATTAAACACAATAGAAGATAATAAATTATTATTTGCTGTGATAATGGCAAAGTTTAATGGAAAGTGGATTTATGTAAAGCATAAGAAGAGACGGACATTAGAAATACCAGGAGGCCATAGAGAACCAAATGAAAATATAGTTGATACTGCGGCAAGAGAATTGTATGAAGAAACAGGAGCAAAGGAGTTTAATCTTACACCAGTATGTATATATTCAGTAGAAAGAGATGAAACAGTAGATTACACTGAATCATTTGGTGCATTATTTTATTCTGAAGTAGAAAAACTAGATTAATTACCTGATTTTGAGATAAATGAAATTAAATTATTCGATGATATACCGGATGATTTGACTTATCCTTTAATTCAACCATTTTTACATAAGAAAGTATTGGAATTTATAAATAAAGTTTAATTGTATGTAATTTCTTTATAAGAGTAATATATTACAAATTTAATGGGGGAGAAGTTGAATGGATATTAATGAAGTAAGCAAAAGCATTGGTTATTGTGGTCTGGTGTGTAAATTATGTCATTTAGCAGATAAATGTGATGGTTGCAAGTCTAATAAAAATTGTTGTGGAAAACATTTATCTGAAGAGGGGTGTTATCAATATAATTGTTGTGTAGACAAAAACATTAATGGGTGTTGGGATTGTGAAGATTTTCCTTGTAATAAGGATATGTTTAGTAATACTCATGATATTAGGATTCGTGCCTTTGTTCGTTGTATTAAGGAAGAAGGAACTACGAAGCTTGCAGAATATTTGATTAGAAATCAGGAAAATGGAATATTGTATGGACATAATAAAGAGTATGATAATCTTGAAAATGAAGAGATCGTCTTAAAACTATTAAGGACAGGACAAAAATAATTATTTATTATAAGGAGAAAAGAATGGTTTATTTAAATAATTTTACATTGCCCAATGAGGATATGGAGTTTGACTTTTTCATGGAGGTAAAAAGAACCTGTTATGACTCGTTTTATCCATTCAAGATATTATCAGCACATGGTCTTGAAAGAATTGATTTCGAGGCAGTTACGATTTTATATGGAGGAAATGGTTCGGGAAAGTCAACGGCATTAAATGTCATAGCAGAAAAAACAGGAATAAATCGTGATTCTATCTATAATAAATCTAGTTTTTATCCTGATTATGTCAATATGTGTGAGATGTATCTTGAAACCGACATCCCTGAAAATAGCAGAATTATTACCAGCGATGATGTATTTGACTATATGCTAAATATTCGTAATCTAAATGAAGGAATTGACCAAAAACGGGAAAAAATCTTTGAAGAGTATTTGGATGCGAAATATTCTCGTTTCCAAATGAAGTCTATAGAAGATTATGAGCAACTAAAAAAAGTAAATAATTCTAGAAGTAAAACGCAGTCGCGGTTTGTGAGAAATGAATTGATGGCTAATGTGAGGGAATATTCAAATGGGGAAAGTGCATTCAGATATTTTATTGAAAAAATTGGTGAAAATGGACTATATATATTGGATGAACCTGAAAACAGTCTTTCTCCAAAACTTCAGATGGAATTAATGCGTTTTATTGAGGACTCTGCACGGTTTTTAGGATGTCAGTTTATTATATCAACACATTCGCCATTCCTGCTTGCAATGCGAGGAGCAAAAATATATAACCTTGATGAAAACCCTGTTGATGTAAAACAATGGACGGAATTAGAAAATGTACGTATATATTATGACTTTTTCAAAATACATGAAAACGAGTTTTAATAGTATTGGGTGTAGATTATTTCTATTTTTAATATAGACTATAATAAGTATAATCTTAAAAAAATATTAATCTATAAGCAGAAATTTTTTAGGAGATGATTATGTTTTTTTAAAAAGTTAAAGATTTTGCGAAGCAAGGATAATCAATACTTTTGAATCGGAGATTTAAATATAATGAACAATAGTGTATTATTAGAAAAAAACTAACTACTATGTATAGTCACAATATTCATAAATGTGTGCTAATAAAAGCTTGTAGTTACTCCACCAATGTAAATTATGAAGTAAGGAGAAATGATTTGAAATGAGAAAGAAATATGTAATTATTATATTGATTGTTTTCACTCTTTGCATTATTGGATATATCAAGTCAAGTTCAAATCTTAAAAATTATCTTAACAGTGGCACCCTAATTGATTCAAATGCAAAAGACATTATGCCATCTCTTGATGATTTGCCTGAATATCAAAATATCACATACAAATATACCCATAAATCAATGTTTTTCTTTGAATCTCACTCGGTTGCTCTCATTGTGAAATATGAAGATGAAACATATAAGAGAGAAAAAGATAAATTAGCAGAAAAATATACTTTTTTAAATAAAAAAGTTAATTTTAGATCTGATGAAAGTATATATCTTATCCCTGAATATGAGTTTTCAGTAAATAGTTATAATTTTAAAGTTGTAGATAGAAGCGAAAAATCTAATACACAATTTCCAAAATCCTTTGGCATGATTGGAATATCTGAAGAGAAAAAAAGTATAGCATATTTGTATTTTTATGATAAGGATCTGGATTTTATCGGAGGGGAAAATGACAAAGCCCCTATGGCTAATTTTGTTAAGGATTATTTTAAATACGATTTTTAACTATACGTTCTTCATATTATTAGCATTATCTATGTCCACGTCAAAGAAGGATAAAATAAGAAATAAAAAAGATTGATTACGATGAGAGTAGTAAAAAAGAGAATAAAATCATAATAAACAAGGTAAATGAGAAATAATAAATGTTTTAATTTAGTATAAAGTAATAATGTATTATATGGTTAAAGAGAAAAAGATTAGGGGGAGAAACGTTGAAAGTTTTTACGAATTCTCATGTAGCATTAATAATTGCTATGTCACTTATACTAGCGGGATGTAACTCATCAAGTAATGTTATTCAAAAAAATGATAGTGCCAGTGCTGAAAATGAAGCTTCAAAGTCTATTGAGGATGTGCATTTTAGGCAACAACTTGAAGATAATGAAATCTTATATGTAAAGTATCAAACAACAGAAGGAGAATTTGAAGCTGGAACTGCATTTAGTATACAAACAGATTATAGTAAGGAACCCATTCTAGTTACAGCACATCATCTTTTTGGACCAGCAGGGGGATTAGATACCCAGCTAAATGGAAATGAAGTAAGCAAGTTTGTAACGGGTGGAGAAATATTTGATATGTTTAGTGAAAAAACAAGTGGAACGACAATAAAAGAGAGTATAACTATATCTGATGCTAAGCCATCACCGGATATTAATAAGGATGTTGCAGCTTTCAAATTAAATAATGTAGGAAATTTAAAGCCATTTAAGGTATCTGATAAACCCTGTAAAAAAGGAGATAAGTTATATTTATTAGCATCTTTATGGAATAATGATAAAGTGAATGAGAATAATATTTATTCGGGAAAATGTAAATCAGATACAGATGGAGTTTTATATTATGAATTAGATAAAAATTTTAGTACAAATGGGGCTAGCGGTGCGCCAATTGTCAATGAACAAGGTGAAGTTGTAGGAATCCATATAGGTAGTGATGGAAATGGATTATATGTAGGAAATTCAGCAACAAGTTTTAATGATATGATAAAGAAATCTTTTAAGTAAGTATAATGAGCAGAGGTTAAATTTTGACCTCTGCTTGTTTTATGTGAAGTATTATTGAAATATAGTTCACTGTTAAATATATAAATTTTAATTATAAGTTCTTCTGCAAAAAGTGTTACAATAAAAATATTGAAAACAATTTAATTTTTTAAATATATAAGGATGGGGCAGGGGAATGAGTAAAGAGGGATTAGTAATAGAATTTAACAAATTACAATCATGCCAAATTGCAAAAGGGACAGAATTTGTGTCTATAGTTAAAGAAGATAAGAGTGAAAAATATAGAGTTGTAGATACAGAAGAAAAATTATTAGAGTATAGTTTAAATCCTATGGCTTATGTGGAGAAACAAATAGGAATATTGGTGACATGTGAGTGTAATAATATTTTTGCAATTTTCCGTGATGCTATATTTTTAGAAAAATTTAAAATTGACAGTTATTGTGAACCTAAGATAGAAGAGTCTGTATATTTAAGTTTTAACAATTGCCACTTCTTTGAAGATATAGAACTACTAGGTGGTGACTATAAAAGGTTGAAGATTAATGATTCAGTCATAAGAAAGAGTTTTTTTATTAGGTTTATAAATTGTGAGAAAGCTAGAATTGATAATGTTATATTTGAAGGAAATCTAATAGTAGAAAATTCAGATATTGGAAAACTTAATGTTAATACATCAAAGTTTGATGGAGATCTGCTTTTTCAAGAAGTAAATATTTTAAATGATTTTATTTTAGATAAAATAAAAGGAAATCAGAATTTAATATTTATAGATTGTAGATTTGAAGGATTGAGCAAATTAGAATTAGAAGTTAATGGAGAATTAGATTTTTCCCAATGCTCCTTCTATAAAAATTCTGAAATAAATTTTGATGAGATAAATGGTAGGATTAGTCTTTATAAAACCAATTTTTCAGATAAGTGCTATTTAGAATATGAGTTATTAGAAAACAAAGGGTACGAGCCATTAATTTTTGAAGATGATTTAAAAAAGACTAAATGGAATTTTTTGATTGTGTCTAGTATATATAAATCAAGTGGAAGAACAGAACAATATTTAGAAACTTTTTATTATTTCAAAAAGTATGAGAGGTTAGAAAGAAAAAGTAAGAACAAAGACAATTATAATTTTTTAGAGTATCTAATAGAAATATCAACCAAGTATTATACAAGCTGGGAAAGAACATTGCTATCAATGGCCTTAATAATAGTAGCATTTTTTATAATATATTGTATTTTCCCTAATTTATTAATATATAAGGATACTGTAATAAGTCAGCAAAGTTTATTTAAAACAATTTTTGAAATGTGTGAGACATCAACTTTTGAGATAAATTTCTTGATTAGTAAATTTGGTAATGCATTATATTTCACTATAATAACATTTACTACTGTTGGCTATGGAGATATAATGCCTCTTAATTGGATGAAGTTAGTTGTTAGTTTGGAATCATTTCTAGGAGTGTTTTTTACAGCAAGTTTTGTAGTAACTTTATCAAGACGATTTTTATCATAAATTTTATGAAGGATTCTATTTTTCAACATACGCTTTTTGTTTTATTTAAAGTTTATTAACTTGACAAATAAAAGTTGAATGATATACTGAATGGAATACAGTACAACATTCAAGGAGGGGAAAAATTAGAAAGAGAGATGATCGTATGGGTGAAAATGATGCTAAGGAAAGATTAATAGATGTCACTATTAAAATGATATGCCAAGGTAAAAAACCAAGTGAAATTACTGTTAAAGATATTACTGAAAAAGCA
Organism: Clostridium gelidum; assembly: GCF_019977655.1. Taxonomy (NCBI): domain Bacteria; kingdom Bacillati; phylum Bacillota; class Clostridia; order Eubacteriales; family Clostridiaceae; genus Clostridium; species Clostridium gelidum. The sequence goes on along the minus strand of NZ_AP024849.1, from coordinate 5,761,094 downwards.
GAACTCGGAAATGGTATGGTAAATTATCATTTTCAAAGCAAAGATAATTTGATTCGTTTGGCAGTAAAAAGTGTTATGACATGTGCGACGAAATTATTAAGTGAAAAAATGAAAAATAAAGAAGAAAAGTCTCCAGTTGAAAGAGTTACTATAATTTTAAAAGAAGTAGTAAACTTCATTGCCGATAATTCGGAAATTTCAAAGATTGCAATTTTAGATGATTTAGAAAACGATCAAGGAACAGCACATTTATTAAGTTCAGAAGAATCTTATAATAAATGTCTTAAAGATATTTATGGAGATAATATAGAGAAACTTTTAATTAAAAATTATTTAATTGCAGGATATATAAATTACATATTTTTAAAGGCGGAGAAAATAAAAACCGAATCAGGATTTGATTTTTATAATAAAGTACATAGAGAAAAAGCCATTGAAGACTTAATGAATGAATTAATGAAATGTGATAAATTTCAATCTGGAAAAATCGTGTAAAAATAAATACAAAAGAAGATATGTTGAAAATACAATTATAAAAGGAGTTAATTATATTATGATGAATGTAAATAGTGAAAAATGTGTTGGATGTGGAATTTGTGTTAAGGATTGTTTTATTAAATGTATAGAACTAGTTGATGAAAAAGCCAAAATTAATAGCGTTACATGTATGAAATGTGGACATTGTATTGCGGTTTGTCCTAAAGGTGCAGTGTCTACAGATGAATATAATATGGAAGAAGTAAGAGACTATAATGAAGCTGAATTTAAAATAGAATCAGATACTCTTCTAAATTTCATAAAGTTTAGAAGAACTATAAGACAATTTAAAGATAAAGATGTAGAAACAGAAAAACTTTTGAAAATTATAGAAGCAGGAAGATTTACTCAAACTGGTACTAATGCTCAAAATGTTTCATACATAGTGGTTAAGGATAATATTGAACAATTAAAAGAAATGGCATTAGAAAACCTTAAGGATAGAGGGGAAGAAATACTTAAGAATTTAAACCCTAAAACTGTACCATTTAAAAGATACGCACAAATGTGGATAAAAATGTACAATGAATATAAAGAAAATCCTAAGTTAAATGATAAGTTGTTTTTTAATGCTCCAGCTTTAATTCTTGTAGTTTCTGATTCACAAGTAAATGGAGCTTTAGCATCTTCTAACATGGAACTTATGACTAATGCACAAGGTCTTGGAACATTCTTTAGTGGATTTTTTGCAATGGCAGCACAAGGCAATGAAAAGATTAGAGAATTACTTGGACTTGAAGGAAATAAAGAAATTGTAACTTGCATGGTTATTGGATATCCAAATGTAAAATATGTTAGGACTGTCCCTAGAAAAGATGCAAGTATATTGTGGAAATAAAGATTAATGAAACAAATATAATATAAATTGCTATCTAGAAATGATTTAAATGCATTTCTAGATAGCAATTTATTTTTAGAAAACAATTTATATAAAAGCACTATTTCAATTTAAGTTTACCTGAAATATCAAAAAGACTATAGATTTAAAAAGTATATATAGTTGTTGGCGATATTTGACAATATAGAGAGTTTAAAGTGGCAGAAAAGGTTTACAACAAGGTATCTAGACTAAGAGAATAGTGAAATTATAATGTTATTATAGTAATATTAAATTATATATAAGTGTGGATACTGTAAAATCCCAAAAATGCAATTTTGGATTTTAATATTTCACATAAATGTAAGATATGCATTTTATATATTTAAAATATTACAAATTATGAGTTGGTAAAATTATATTAGGGGGAGAATGAATGAAGAAAAATAGTAAGTTATTTAGAAAAATAGTAATTGGGATTGTTGCAATGATTGTATTACCGATATTGGTTATAGGTGCAATGGCAATTCTTAAATCAGAAGCAGTATTAGAAAATAATTTAAAAACAACAAGTATACAAACAATTAAAGAAGTAGATAAGGGATTTTCAGAGTACTGGGGAGTACTTGCTACACAAATGAACATATTTTCGAAGAATTCAGACATAAAAGATTTAAGTAATCTACAAGCTAATCACAAACTAACAGTAGAATATGTTCAAGGTGTGTTTAAAGATACGAGTGAATCAATAGAGGGAGTTCTTAATGTATATTATGGAGGCGAATATGGTGAATTTGTATTAGCTGATAAAACTCAAAGTATAGAGGAGTTTAACTTTAAAGAGAGAGGTTGGTATAAAGATGCTAAGGAAGCTGGCGGGAAAATTATATATACTGAACCATATAAAGATTCTATAACAGGTAAACAAGTAATGACAGTAGCTCAAGCAGTTAAAGATAAAAGTGGACAATTTATAGGTGTTATAGGGGTTGATATGTCACTAGATGCTACAAAAGAGTATATTAGCAATATAACATTATTGAATACAGGATTTGTGCTACTTGTAGATAAAGATGGCGATATTATAGTAAATAATGATAATAATAAAGATATCGAAGAGACTATTACGAAATTATCATTTTGGGATCAAGCTAAGAATGAGGATAGAGGAGTATATAATTGGACTTATAATGGTAAATCATTTTATTCATGTCAAGAAACCAATACAGTAACTGGATGGAAATTAGTTGGAATTATAGATAGTAAAGAAGTAACTGATAATGTAATGATTATGAAAGTAACAATAGCTATTACAGGAATAATATGTGTAGTTATTGGAATTGTCATATCCATTATTGCAGCATCATATCTTATGAAAGAAATACACAAATTAAAAGTATCTCTTAGTAAAGTTGCAGAAGGTGACTTTACAGAAAGAGTAAATGTTACATCAAAAGATGAATTTGGAGAGCTTGGAAATGACTTTAATTTCATGATAGATAATGTGTCTAAGTTAATGAAAAATGTTCAGAGTACATCTTCAGATTTACTTGAAGCATCAATTAATATATCAAGTATGTCAGAAGAAACTACAGCTTCAATATCAGAAGTATCAAATGCAATACAAGAAGTTGCAAATGGAGCGACAAATCAAGCACAATCAGCTACAGATGTTGCAACAAGTGTTGAAGAATTATCAAATAGGATAGATGACGTTGATAGACATACAAATCATATTAATGAATTATCAAATGAAACTGAAAAGCTAAGTAATCAAGGATTAGTTATACTTAAAGATTTAATAAATAAAGCTAGTAAGGCTAAGGAGAATGCTATTGAATCGGCTGGTATGGTAAATGAAATGGGAAAAAGTATAGATAAAATAAACTATATGTCAAATGCAATATCTGATATTACTGAGCAAACCAATCTTTTAGCTTTAAATGCAAGTATAGAAGCAGCAAGAGCTGGAGATGCAGGAAAAGGTTTTGCAGTAGTTGCAGAAGAAATTAGAAAATTAGCGGAAGAATCTAAAAAATCTACAGATGAAATAAAAGCCATTGTTACAGAAATAAATACTAAAGCCAATAGTACTCAGGGAGCAATGGAAGAAAGTAAAGAAATGTCACAAGAACAAGGCAAGGCGATAAAAGAAACAGAAGACATATTTAATAAAATAGTTAATTCAATAGTACCTTTAGCAAAGGCAATTGAAAATATTAACAGTTTAAATAAGAAGATGAACTCAAATAAAGAAGATGTAAATGCACAAATTCAAAATATAGCAGCAGTATCAGAGGAGTCAGCATCTATATCGGAAGAGGTTACAGCATCGACAGAAGAGGTAAATGCAACAATGAATGAACTTAATGAACATGCAAATAATTTACAAGAAATATCCCGTAAACTTCAAGAAGAATTAAAGAATTTCAATATAGAATAGGATTTAATCATAAGAGCATCCATATATAAATTTTGAATAAAAAATGTAAATGAATTTCTTAGGCACCTAAAATGATTTCAATATTATTTTTAGGTGCTTTTTTAGATTTCAATGAGTAATATAAGTACATATATAATGTACTAAAAATAATTATAAAGTAAGTAAAAAAAGTATTGCAAACATTTACAAGCTGTTGTATAATATAAACAAGATAAGAAATAAGTTATCTAAGTGGACTGACACTTCAATCCGGCAGAAGAGTATATCTTTTAAGATATACAGTTGTTAAGGGGCAACGTAAAAATCCCTAAGGCAATGTACGACGTACGGTCGTACCCAGTTGGCGGACAACGTAAAAATCAGTTGCTAAGAAAGAGCAAATGTACATTTTTTGTACATTTGCTCTTTGCTTTTGTTTAATATGCCTAAGAATATATTACATCATTTCAAGCATTTGCTTTAATATTCTAGTTGAATTTTTAACTGCAACTGGAATGAATTTTTGATAATCCATATGTGCTCCATTATTTGCATTATCAGAAATTGATCTAATAACTACAAATGGAATTGAATTTAAGTAACAAACTTGAGCTATACTAGCACCTTCCATTTCACAAGAAATTGCTCCAAATTCTTTATCAAGCCATTGAATTTTTTTAATATTCGCAACGAATTGATCTCCAGAAGCAATTCTACCTGTAAAGCTATTTATTTCTGAAATTTCTTCGCAAGCCTTTTTAGCTAAAGCAACCATTTCCTCATCACATTTAAAATCAAAAGTATCAAGTCTTGGAATTTGTCCCATCTTATCACCAAATGCTGTAGTGTCCATATCATGTTGAACTAAATTTTCAGCAACAACTATATCACCAGGATAAATTTCTTTTCCGATGCCACCTGCAACTCCAACATTGATAACTTTATCAACGCTATATTCAGATACTAATATTTGTGTGCATATAGCTGAGTTAACTTTACCAATTCCACAAACTACAGCGACAACATCCTTTCCATATAATGTACCCTTATGAAAAGTCATATTAGCTTTTTCTTTTTTTGATTCAAGTATTAAGTCTTTTAGTAAAATTTCTAATTCTTCTGCCATAGCGGCAATTATTCCAATAGTCATATTAATAATCCTCCTAAAGTATTTGTTTTCAAGTAAATATAACAATATAAAGAAATTGTATATAATATACATAACTCTAATGTATATTATAAACATTAATTTATAAATTTAATAGTATAAGCTTAATTTTTAAAATTAAATCAATAAGATTAATGTTTAATGACTTGAAGTGGCTTATTGTTAACATTAATAATTTCCATAGTTGTAGTTATAGTTGTCCAGCTTAGAAAGCTAGTATAAGTAGCTTAACGAAAAGAAAAATGAGTTTTTGTAATGAGTTAAAATTGATTTTATGTTATAATAAAAATCAAGATTTGAGAAGATAATAAACATAGAAATAAGGAGAGAAAAGTATGACAACACAACATTCTTTATCAAGAACTGAACTTTTAATAGGTAAAGATGGATTAGATAAATTAAGAAATAGCAAAGTAATTATTTTTGGAGTAGGCGGAGTAGGAAGTTATACAATTGAAGCACTTGCTAGATCTGGAGTTGGAGAATTAATTATTGTTGATGATGACACAGTTTGTTTAACTAATTTAAATAGGCAAGTACATGCTACATATAAGACTATAAGTCAGCCTAAGGTTGAAGTAATGAAAGAGAGAATAACATCTATAAATAGGGACTGCAATGTTATAACACATCAAGTTTTTGTTACAGAAGAAAATATATCAGAAATAATTCCTGATGATGTTGATTATGTTGTTGATGCAATAGATACAGTTTCAACAAAACTTGGATTAGCAGAATACTGCAGTAAAAAAGATATAAAAATAATAAGCTCCATGGGTACAGGTAATAAATTAGATCCAACTCAATTTAAGGTTACGGATGTGTTCAAAACAAAGGTATGTCCGCTAGCTAAAGTTATGAGACATGAACTTCGAAAAAGAGGTGTAGAAAAATTAAAAGTTGTTTATTCTGAAGAAATACCTATAAAACCTAATTATGATGATGTTGTCACTTGTAAAACGGGATGCGTTTGTACGGGTGGTACTAAAAAATGTGCAATTAAGAGACAAATCCCAGGCAGTATATCATTTGTTCCTCCAGTTGCAGGAATGATAATTGGCGGAGAAGTAATCAAAGATATTTTAGGAACTAAATAATTCATTTAAAATAAACAATTAGATATTAAAGTTTTAGAATAAAATCCACAATA
>NZ_AP024849.1:5737500-5750000 GCF_019977655.1 Clostridium gelidum | reverse complement strand
TAAGGCGAGGCCGAAAGGCGTAGTCGATGGACAATTGGTTGATATTCCAATACCACTATTATCGTTATTATCGATGGTGTGACGGAGAAGGATAGGATGTGCTAGCTATTGGATGCTAGTCTAAGCGTTTAGGGAGTTGGGATTGGCAAATCCGTTCCAACAATTCTGAGGCGTGATGGGGAAGGTTCTACGGAACCGAAGTATCTGATTCCATGCTTCCAAGAAAAGCATCTAGAAAGAGAAGTAGTGCCCGTACCGCAAACCGACACAGGTAGATGAGGAGAGAATCCTAAGGCCGACGGAAGAATTGCAGTTAAGGAACTAGGCAAATTGACCCCGTAACTTCGGGAGAAGGGGTGCCTGAGAAATCAGGCCGCAGAGAATAGGCACAAGCAACTGTTTAACAAAAACACAGGTCTCTGCTAAAGCGTAAGCTGATGTATAGGGGCTGACGCCTGCCCGGTGCTGGAAGGTTAAGGGGAATGCTTAGCACGTAAGTGCGAAGGTGTGAACTTAAGCCCCAGTAAACGGCGGCCGTAACTATAACGGTCCTAAGGTAGCGAAATTCCTTGTCAGGTAAGTTCTGACCCGCACGAATGGCGTAATGACTTGTGCACTGTCTCAACTGCAAATCCGGCGAAGTTGTAGTGCGAGTGAAGATGCTCGCTACCCGCGATTGGACGGAAAGACCCCGTAGAGCTTTACTGTAGCTTAGCATTGAATTTCGGTATTGTCTGTACAGGATAGGTGGGAGACTGGGAAATCAGAGCGTTAGCTTTGGTGGAGTCGTTGTTGGGATACCACCCTGATAGTATTGAAGTTCTAACTGGATGCCATGAAACTGGTGACAGGACATTGTTAGGTGGGCAGTTTGACTGGGGCGGTCGCCTCCTAAAATGTAACGGAGGCGCCCAAAGGTTCCCTCAGAACGGTCGGAAATCGTTCGTAGAGTGCAAAGGCATAAGGGAGCCTGACTGCGAGACCTACAAGTCGAGCAGGGACGAAAGTCGGGCTTAGTGATCCGGTGGTACCTCGTGGGAGGGCCATCGCTCAACGGATAAAAGCTACCTCGGGGATAACAGGCTGATCTCCCCCAAGAGTTCACATCGACGGGGAGGTTTGGCACCTCGATGTCGGCTCGTCGCATCCTGGGGCTGAAGTAGGTCCCAAGGGTTGGGCTGTTCGCCCATTAAAGCGGCACGCGAGCTGGGTTCAGAACGTCGTGAGACAGTTCGGTCCCTATCCGTCGCGGGCGTAGGAAATTTGAGAGGAGCTGTCCTTAGTACGAGAGGACCGGGATGGACTGACCTATGGTGTACCAGTTGTTTCGCCAGAAGCATAGCTGGGTAGCTAAGTCGGGAATGGATAAACGCTGAAAGCATCTAAGTGTGAAGCCAACCTCAAGATGAGATTTCCCATAGCGTAAGCTAGTAAGACCCCTTGAAGACTACAAGGTTGATAGGTCAGAGGTGTAAGTATGGTAACATATTTAGCTGACTGATACTAATAGGTCGAGGGCTTGACCAATTATTTAATCAAGTTGTAAAATATACATTAATTCTATATGCAATTTTGAAAGAGCATTCTTTCAAAGGAAAACAAATTCTAACGAATTTGCATAAGTTCGTCTAACTAAATCATAGATTTAGAGACTCACTTAATCTCGTGACGATGGCATAGAGGTAACACTCCTTCCCATTCCGAACAGGACAGTTAAGGTCTATAGCGCCGATGGTACTGCACGGGTGACTGTGTGGCAGAGTAGGACGTTGCGAGGTAAATAAAAAAGATAGTTGTAATAACTATCTTTTTTTATTTGTTAAAATAGTTAGAGGTATTTTAAATTTATGAAAGAAATAGTGTATCAAAGATGCAATATATATTTGCTTCAGATAAAATATGTATTGTATCTTTGATTTTTTACTATAAAAATTTAATACAGAAGATATTATAAAAAAGTGTTTTTAATTAGCAGCTTTTTTAAGTATTATAATAATTTAACGCTAGTATTAACATCATCTTTATTATTAATTTAATTATAAAGCGGATGATTATAATTTATTAGTGTTTTTTTAAAATTTAATTAGAACAAAAATTAACATAAGAATAGATAAAAGTTATATAAATTTAAAATTAATTAGAATATAGAAGATAATATTTTTATTTTTTATAAAAAGTTTTATTTAAATATAATTTAATAATTATGAATATTCAAAAGATAAAATTTATAATATTTCCATATTTTTTGAAATTAATGTAAACAATTAATTAGTTAGCGATTATGACTTTGTAGTTAGAAAAAAATACTAAGTTTAGTAAAAATACATAAATTAATTTAATACATTTTTATGGATAAATATCGATAATTAATTTAAAAAAATCAAGTGAACTAATAAATTTAATAAAAAAAATAGAAAAATAAGTGAAATGTACTACGAAATTTGGTAAGATAGATATATATAAATGAAAAACAAAATATAAGAATGGAAATTTATGATTATGAGAGGGATACAAATATGGATGGGGGTATGGTTTAATGCAAGATAAGCACAAAAGCACTCAAGCTAATAATAAAGAGGAAAATGTAGTGGGAGAAAATATAAATAGAGCAATAGAAAATAATAATAAACTAGTTGCTAAAGAAAGTTCTTCAACTAATTTAAAACAAAGCAATGACAAAAGTGCAAAAAACATAGAAAAAAAGGTTGCTGTAAAAAATGCTAAAGTTCCAATTGAAACAAAAGCAAAAGAAATAATAAAGAAAACTACTACAAAAAAAACTTCAACAACTAAAGATTCAGTAAAATCTGAAAAAGAAATTGCGCTAAAACCACAAAATAATGAAACCAGCAAAACAGATAGCACAAAGAAAGAGACAACGAATAAAAAAGAAGTAAAAATAAGTGTTAAAGATGTTGATACTAATAAAGAGGAAAAAGCTGAATCTAAAACTGTGAAGAAAAGTACTACAGCTAAGGCAACAACTACGAAAAAAGTGCCTTCAAAGTCAGTAGCGAAGGCTACTACTAGTGAAACAGAGGAAACTGTTGTAACTCCTAAAAGTAAGGCAACTACTAATACAAGAAAAGCACCATCAAAGTCAGTAGCCAAGACTACTACTAGTAAAACAGAGGAAACTGTTGTAGCTCCTAAAAGTAAGGCAACTACTAATACAAGAAAAACACCTTCAAAGCTATTAGCCAAGACTACTACCAGTAAAACAGAGGAAATTGTTGTAGTTCCTAAAACCAAGACATCTACTAATAAAAGAAAATCGCCTGCAAAGAAATCAACTGTAGCACAAGTTAAAGCTGCTGTTGAAGAAGTAGTAGAAATACAAACTAAAGCAGATGCTGTAAAAGAAATAAAAACACAATCTAAAGCTGAACAAATAAAAAATACAGTAAAAAAGGTTGTAGAAAAAGTCGATAAGACTGATATAACTAGCTTTAACACATATTTATTTCATCAAGGTAAGAATTACGAAACTTACAATATACTGGGATCACATATTAAGACTGAAAAAAGAAAGAAGGGTGTACAATTTGCAACTTGGGCACCTAATGCTAAAGATGTGTATGTGGTTGGTGATTTCAGTGATTTTGAAGTAAAAGATGAATATAAACTTGAAAAAATAACTGAAAATGGACTATGGAAAGGCTTTTTTTCAGAAGTTAAAGCTGGAGATAAATATAAGTATTGTATAATAAGTAAAGATGGTAAAACAGGAGATTATAAGGCTGATCCATATGCAATACAAACTGAATTAAGACCAGATAGTGCATCAATAGTATATGAGCCTAAACAATTTAACTGGAATGACAAGAAATGGATTGATAAAATAAAGGGAATAAATGTATTAGAACAACCACTAAATATATATGAAGTGCATTTAGGTTCTTGGAAAACAAATAAAGATGGTGGATTTTTAACCTATGAAGAAATTGCTGACGACTTACCTAAGTATGTAAAAGAAATGGGATATACACATGTGGAAATTATGCCACTTGTTGAACATCCATTAGATGCTTCTTGGGGATATCAAGGGACAGGATACTATTCGCCAACAAGCAGGTATGGAACTATTGAAGGACTTAAAAAATTGATAAATAAGTTGCATAAAGAAAATATAGGAGTGATAATGGATTGGGTTCCAGGACATTTCTGTAAGGATGCCCATGGATTATATAAATTTGATGGAACACCAACATATGAATACCAAGAAGAGTGGAGAGCTGAAAATAGAGGATGGGGAACTTGCAATTTTGATTTAGGTAGACCGGAAGTAAAGAGTTATTTAATATCAAATGCATTATATTGGTATAGAGAATTTCATGTTGATGGATTAAGAGTAGATGCTGTATCTAGTATTTTATATTTAGATTATAGTAGATCACATGGAGAGTGGGTTCCAAATAAGTTTGGTGGAAACGGAAATTTAGAAGCAATAGATTTCTTAAAAGAATTAAATAAAGCAGTGTTTGCAGAATATTCTACAGCACTTATGATAGCAGAAGAATCAACATCATGGCCTAATATAACAAAGCCTACAGATAATGATGGATTAGGATTTAATTTAAAATGGAATATGGGCTGGATGAATGACACATTAGAATATGTTGAAATAGATCCTAAATATAGAAAGAATAATCATAGAAATATAACATTTGCAATGATGTACAATCATGCTGAAAATTACTTGTTACCTCTTTCGCATGATGAAATTGTTCATGGTAAGAAGTCACTATTAGATAAAATGTGGGGCGATGAATGGAATAAGTTTGCAGGACTTAGAGCATTTATGGGTTACATGATGGGACATCCAGGTAAAAAGCTACTATTTATGGGATGTGAATTTGCACAAACCATAGAATGGCGAGAATATGAACAATTAGAATGGAATTTAATTAAGGATTTAGAAATGCATAAAAAGACACATGCATTTTTTAAAGATTTAAATAATCTATATATTAATAATAAGGCTTTTTGGGAACTTGATCATGACAATACAGGGTTTAATTGGATAGAAGCAGATAATGATGAGCAAAGTATATTAATTTTTACTAGAAGAAGTAGAGATGATCAAGATACATTAATATTTGTAATAAACTTTAAGTCTACAGTATATTATGACTACCAAATTGGAGTGCCATTCCTAGGTAGCTATAAAGAAATATTTAATACTGATGATAGTAAATATGGTGGTTCAGGGCAAATAATGGAGGATGCATTAATATCTGAAAAAGCACCATTCCAAAAACAACCATATTCCATAAAAATAAAAGTACCACCAATGGCTACCTTAGTATTAAAAGTAAGTGAAATCAATATAATACAAGAAGCTAAATTAATTGAAGACATAGATATTAATGAGAATGATGATTTTAAAGAAATGAATAAGTAGAAAAATATAAAATCTTATTAAGTGTTGCTTAAGGCAATAATTATAAGATACAGATATGTTTATCCGATAGCTAGCATCCGTAATACTTCCTCTTTTTTTAGTGGGAGTAACGGCTGCACGCTTCTGGACGAGGTGCCCGTTGAGGGTATAAGTTCAACTAGGATTCAGATGGGGGTCAAACCCCACCTGAATCAAGTTTCACTATCGATTATACTAAGGGGGATAAAGAATGAGAGTTTTATTTGTAGCATCAGAAGCTAGCCCATTTATAAAGAGTGGAGGGCTTGGAGATGTTGCGGGGGCATTACCTAAATCACTTGCACAAAAAGGTGCAGATGTAAGGGTTGTGATACCAAAATATAAGGAAATTAATTGGGAAGTAAGGGATAAATTAAGGTTTAAGCAATGGTTTAATGTGAATGTTGGTTCTAGAGAAGAATTTTGTGGGGTATGGGAATGTTTCTATAATGGAGTAACATACTATGCATTAGATAATGAAAAATATTTCAATAGAGATGGAATATATGGTTTTTATGATGATGCAGAACGATTTGCATTCTTTGATAGAGCTGTACTCGATATGTTAAGACAAATAGACTGGCAACCTGATGTAATTCATTGTAATGATTGGCAAACAGGTATGCTTCCTGTACTACTAAAGTTTCAATATAAACACAATGATATGTTTTATTGGAATATGAAGTGTGTTTATTCTATTCATAATATAGCATTTCAAGGAGTCTTTGATCCTCAAATATTACCTGGATTATTTGGGTTCGATATGGAACTCTATACTAATAAATCTTTGAAATTTGATGAGGGTGTAAGTTTTATGAAAGGTGGATTATATTATTCTGATGTAATCACAACTGTTAGCAATAGTTATGCAAATGAAATACAGACACCTGAATATGGTCAAAGACTGGATGAAGTACTAAGAGATAGATCATATGCATTAAGAGGAATAACAAATGGAATAGATTATGACGAATTTAATCCTAAAACAGATAAATTTATCAAAAAGAATTATGATATAAATTCAGTTGAAAGTAAAGTTATAAACAAAACTGAATTGCAAAAAGAATTAGGGTTAACTGTAGATAAAAATATTCCAATGATTGCAATGGTAACAAGATTAACACATCAAAAGGGAATGGACCTACTAGTTAATATTTCAGATAGGTTATTACAACAAAATGTGCAATTAGTAGTTTTAGGAACTGGCGATAAGCATTATGAAGATCATTTTAAATGGTTAGATTATAGATATGGAAATAAAGTATCTACAAATATTAGATTTGATAATGCTTTAGCAAATAAAATCTATGCTGCATGTGATATGTTTTTAATGCCTTCTCTTTTTGAACCATGTGGACTTGGACAATTAATAGCACTTAGATATGGTTCAATTCCTATAGTTAGAGAAACTGGTGGTTTAAAGGATACTGTTACAGCATACAATGAATATACTGGAGAAGGTAATGGATTTAGTTTTACAAGTTATAATTCAGATGATTTATATAGTGTAATAGAATATGCTATGTGTATATACAAAGATAAAAAGAAGTGGAACAACCTTGTTAAACAAGCAATGAAATGTGATAATAGTTGGAATAAATCAGCTGATGTATATTTAAATATGTACAGAGAGTTGACAGGGCGGGACTAGATCAATTTGATGAGGGGGGACATGAATGCACGAAATGGATAAAAAGACATTTAAAAAAGCTTATGTGAATAAGTTTTTGGAAATGCATGGTATTGAGTTAAAAGAGGGAAATAAGCAACAAAAATATGATTCTTTAGCAAGCTTAGTAAGAGACTATGTTACAAGAACATGGCTTAAAACGAATAAGAAATATAATAAAACAGGAGAAAAGCAAGTTTATTACTTTTCTATGGAGTTCCTACTCGGAAGGTTACTTGGCGATGCATTATTAAATATGGGAATAAGAGATGTATGTAAAGAAGCTTTAGCAGATGTGAATATAAAATTAGAAGAGTTAGAAAATTTAGAGCAAGACCAAGCATTGGGTAATGGCGGACTTGGTAGACTTGCAGCATGTTTTTTAGATTCAATGGCTTCTTTGAATATTCCGGGTAATGGTTGTGGAATTAGATATAAGCATGGATTTTTTGAACAGAAGATTATTGATGGAAAACAAGTAGAAGTATCTGACGATTGGCTAAAAGAAGGAAATGTATGGGAAAAAAGAAAGCCTGAAAAAGCTGAAATTGTTAAATTTGGTGGTGAAATAAAAGTAAGTGAAATAAATGGACATTTGAATTTCACACATATAAACTTTGAACCAGTTTTAGCAGTTCCATATGATACGCCAATTGTAGGATACGAAAACGAAGTTGTGAATACCCTTAGATTATGGAGTGCAGAAGCAGTTTCAAATGAATTTGATTTTTCATCATTTAATAGGGGGGATTTCCTTAAAGCAATTGAGTATAAAAATTCTGTTGAATCAATTTCACAAGTCTTATATCCAGAAGATTCATTTTATGAAGGAAAAAGGCTTAGATTAAAGCAACAATATTTTTTCGTTTCAGCAGGAGTTCAAAGTATTATAAGACATTTCAAAAAACATGGTAAAGATATAGAATTGTTAGATGAAAAGATGGCAATCCATATTAATGATACTCATCCTACACTTGCAATACCAGAACTTATGAGAATATTATTGGATGAAGAAGGAGTAGAATGGGATACTGCATGGAGAATAACTACTAATGCAATATCTTATACTAATCATACAATTTTAGCGGAGGCTTTAGAGAAATGGCCGGTAGATATGTTTAAAAACTTACTTCCAAGAATATATATGATTGTTGAAGAAATAAATAGAAGGTATTGTGATGAACTTTGTGTTAAATATCCTGGGAATTGGGATAAGATTAATAGAATGTCAATAATAGGGGATAATAAAGTAAAAATGGCTCATCTAGCAATTGTAGGTAGCCATAGTGTAAATGGAGTAGCTAAACTTCATACAGAAATGCTGAAGAAGAAAGAAATGAAGGATTTTTATTACTTATATCCAAATAAATTTAACAATAAAACAAATGGAATCACTCATAGAAGATGGCTTTTAAAAAGTAATCCTGAACTTACAAAATTAATAAAAGATACAATTGGAGATAGCTTCATAAGGCATCCAATTGATTTGAAGAACTTTGAAAGATATCTAAATGATGATGTTGTTTTAGAACAGTTAGGAAAAATAAAAAAATTTAACAAAGAAAAGCTGGCAAATATAATATTAAATAACGATAATATAAGCATAGATACAAATTCTATATTTGATGTTCAAGTTAAAAGAATACATGCTTATAAGAGGCAAATACTTAATTGTTTAAGAATAATGGATTTATATAATAAATTGATTGATAATCCTGGTTTTGATATTGTGCCCAGAACATTCATATTTGGAGGAAAAGCAGCACCAGGGTATTATTTAGCTAAAAATACTATAGAGTTAATTAATAATATAGCTAATAAAATAAATAATGATTGTAGAGTAAATGAAAAGATTAAAGTAGTTTTTATTCAAAATTACAGAGTTTCATTAGCAGAACAAATTATTCCAGGTGCAGATGTAAGTGAACAGATTTCTACAACAACAAAAGAAGCATCAGGAACATCAAATATGAAATTTATGATGAATGGAGCTGTTACAGTAGCTACATTAGATGGAGCCAATATTGAAATAAAAGATGAAGTTACAGATGACAACATAGTAATTTTTGGATTAAATGCAGATGAAGTACTTAACTATTATCAAAATGGAGGATATAAATCTATTGATATATATAATAGTGATGTAAGGATAAAAAGAGTAATTGATGATTTAGTAAACGGGAAATATCATAGTGATAAAGAAAAATTTAGAAGCCTTTATGAAAATCTAATAACTTATAATGATGAGTTTTTTGTTTTGCAAGATTTTGATTCATACCTAAAAGCTCAAGACAAAATTGATACTCTTTATAGAGACACTAATAAATGGCAAAAAATGTGTGGAGTTAATATTGCACACTCAGGAATATTCTCATCTGACAGAACAATTGAAGAATATGCAACAGGGATTTGGGGATCTGAAGTAATTTATAAGAATCTATAGGAGGGCAATTTAATGGACGGTATACAGGCAGTACATGATTCACAAAGCATAAAATTTAGGAAGCCTTTCGGAGCAGTAGAAGTTGGTCAAAAGGTTAAACTGTCAATTAATGTTGATAGAGAAATAATAGTAGCAGTAGAATTTATGCAATTTGATGGTACTAGACTAAATATTGGGATGCAAAAGGAATATTTAAATAATGGTGAATTTAGATATTCTGTAGAAATTGATACATCTGATACTTTGGGAATATTAGAATATTACTTTATTCTAATAGATGGTTATAATAGGCTATATTATGGAAATAATGATGAACATTTAGGTGGTATTGGTCAAATATATACGTATAATCCTGTGCCGTATCAAATAACGGTATATGAAAAATCTTACACACCAAGTTGGTATAAAGAAGGAGTAGTATATCAAATTCTTATAGATAGATTCTATAATGGAAATGAAGACAAAACTATAAATTCTCCTAAGAAAAACTCATTTATATATGGGAGATGGGACGATAATCCAATGTATATTAAAGATGGATTTGGTAAGATTGCTAGATGGGACTTTTATGGTGGAAATATAAAAGGTATAATAAAGAAATTAGATTATATAAAATCTTTAGGAGCCAATATAATACAATTAAGTCCTGTATTTAAATCTTCTAGCTGTCATAAATATGATACAGGAAATTATGAACTTATAGATGAAATGTTTGGTACAAATAATGAGTTTAAAGAATTATGTGTAGTAGCAGAAAGCAAAGGTATAAGAATTATTCTAGAGATAGTATTAAGTTATACTAGTTCTGATAGCAAATATTTTAATAAATTAGGTAATTATAATGAGATTGGGGCATATCAATCACCTAATTCTAAGTATCATGAGTGGTATAAGTTTACTAGATATCCATATCAATACGAGTCATGGTGGGGAATTGCTGAAAGACCTAATATCAATTCAATGGAAAATGGGTATATGGATTACATTATAAACAATAATAATTCCATTATAAAAAAATGGATAGAGTTGGGATGCAGTGGTTGGAGATTAAATGTAATAGATGAACTTCCTGATGAGTTTATAGAAGCAATTAGAACAAGAATGCAAGAAATCAATAAAAATACTGTCCTTTTAGGTGATATTTGGGATGATGCATCGAATAAGGTTAGTTATTCAAAAAGACGAAAGTATTTGCAAGGTAAAGAAGTTCACGCTGTTACAAACTATCCTTTAAGAGAATATTTAATTAATTTTACTAAAGGCTATATAACATCAGATATATTTAAACAAAAAATAATGTCCTTATATGAAAATTACCCTAGAGAAAGTTTTTATGGAAATATAAATGTTATAGGTACAAATGATACCGAAAGAATATTAACTGTTTTAGATGGAAATATAGAATTATTAAGGTTGATTGTAGTAATTCAATTTACATTACCAGGGGTGCCACTCATATATTACGGGGATGAAACAGCGTTAAAAGGTGGAAAAGAACCTGATAATAGAAAAAGTTATCCATGGGGAAAAGAGGATAAAGATCTTAGTGATTTTTATGATAAAATAGTAAATATAAGAAATAATGAAAATGGTTTAAAAAAAGGGGATTTAATTATTCATGAAACAGATCCAGAGGTATTCGTATTTGAAAGAAATTATGAAAATGAGAAAGTAATAATTTTGGTTAATGTTTCAAATGAACAAAAATTAATTAAGGGTATTAGTTTAAATGGATCTTATGTAAATTTATTTAATATTAGTGAAAAATACAAATTTGTAGGTAATAACAGTATAATGAGTGTTTTTCCACATAATTTTAAAATATTACGTAAAATTTAATTAATTATTATATGATAAATTAGCTGAAAGTTGACGGAGATTATTAAAATAGATTTATATGGTATTTATTTACAATATGGTGTATAATATACTGTGTAAAAATAATAAAATAACCGTTTTTAGAAATAATAATATCCAATAATTAATGATAATATAATATGTTTAATATAAAACAATATGTTAAGCATAATATTAAAATATATAAGTATAAACTATTAAAAGTTTATCTAATGAGAACAATAACATATGAGAGGAGATAATATTATGGGTAAAAATGAAATGGTAGCAATGATATTAGCTGGTGGACAAGGATCAAGATTAGGGGTATTAACAAAAAAGTTAGCAAAACCAGCAGTACCATTTGGGGGGAAATATAGAATTATAGATTTTCCATTAAGTAATTGTTCAAATTCAGGAATATATACAGTAGGGGTATTAACTCAATATAAACCATTAGAATTAAATGCACACATTGGTATAGGTGAAGCATGGGATTTGGATAGAACTTATGGTGGAGTAAGCATATTGCCTCCATATCAAGAAGAAAAGGGTGGAGAATGGTATAAGGGAACTGCAAATGCAATTTATCAAAACATAGAATTTGTTGATAGATATGATCCAGAATATATTTTAATTTTATCTGGAGATCATATTTATAAAATGGATTATACAAAAATGTTAGACTTTCATAAAGAAAGAGAAGCAGAGGCTACGATTGCAGTACTTGAAGTGTCAATGGATGAAGCATCTCGATTTGGAATAATGAATACCAGAGAAGATTTATCAGTATATGAATTTGAAGAAAAACCTAAAAATCCTAAAAATAATTTAGCATCTATGGGAATATATATTTTTAATTGGAAAACTCTTAAAAAATATTTAAAAGAAGATGAAGCAGATAAAACTTCAAAAAATGATTTCGGAATGAACATAATTCCAAGTATGCTTGGTGATGGAAGTAAGATGGTCGCTTATCCATTCAAGGGATATTGGAAAGATGTTGGTACTATAGATAGCTTATGGGAAGCAAATATGGATTTAATCAAGGAAGATAATGAACTTGATTTACATGAAGAAGATTGGAAGATATATTCAGTCAATCCAGTAAGACCAGCGCAATATATAGG
>NZ_AP024849.1:5727500-5732500 GCF_019977655.1 Clostridium gelidum | reverse complement strand
CAGTCCGGCAGTCAGACTGTGAAAGATAAGTTCCATGGTCAAAAGGGAAACAGCCCAGATCGTCAGCTAAGGTCCCAAAGTGTAAGTTAAGTGGAAAAGGATGTGGGATTTCTAAGACAACTAGGATGTTGGCTTAGAAGCAGCCACTCATTAAAAGAGTGCGTAATAGCTCACTAGTCAAGAGATCCTGCGCCGAAAATGTCCGGGGCTCAAACTTACCACCGAAGCTACGGGTTTACAATTTATTGTAAGCGGTAGAGGAGCGTCGTAATCGGGCTGAAGTCGTACCGTAAGGAGCGGTGGACTGATTACGAGTGAGAATGTTGGCATTAGTAGCGAGATGTAAGTGAGAATCTTACAGGCCGAATATCTAAGGTTTCCTGAGTAAAGTTTGTCTTCTCAGGGTTAGTCGGGACCTAAGGCGAGGCCGAAAGGCGTAGTCGATGGACAATTGGTTGATATTCCAATACCACTATTATCGTTATTATCGATGGTGTGACGGAGAAGGATAGGATGTGCTAGCTATTGGATGCTAGTCTAAGCGTTTAGGGAGTTGGGATTGGCAAATCCGTTCCAACAATTCTGAGGCGTGATGGGGAAGGTTCTACGGAACCGAAGTATCTGATTCCATGCTTCCAAGAAAAGCATCTAGAAAGAGAAGTAGTGCCCGTACCGCAAACCGACACAGGTAGATGAGGAGAGAATCCTAAGGCCGACGGAAGAATTGCAGTTAAGGAACTAGGCAAATTGACCCCGTAACTTCGGGAGAAGGGGTGCCTGAGAAATCAGGCCGCAGAGAATAGGCACAAGCAACTGTTTAACAAAAACACAGGTCTCTGCTAAAGCGTAAGCTGATGTATAGGGGCTGACGCCTGCCCGGTGCTGGAAGGTTAAGGGGAATGCTTAGCACGTAAGTGCGAAGGTGTGAACTTAAGCCCCAGTAAACGGCGGCCGTAACTATAACGGTCCTAAGGTAGCGAAATTCCTTGTCAGGTAAGTTCTGACCCGCACGAATGGCGTAATGACTTGTGCACTGTCTCAACTGCAAATCCGGCGAAGTTGTAGTGCGAGTGAAGATGCTCGCTACCCGCGATTGGACGGAAAGACCCCGTAGAGCTTTACTGTAGCTTAGCATTGAATTTCGGTATTGTCTGTACAGGATAGGTGGGAGACTGGGAAATCAGAGCGTTAGCTTTGGTGGAGTCGTTGTTGGGATACCACCCTGATAGTATTGAAGTTCTAACTGGATGCCATGAAACTGGTGACAGGACATTGTTAGGTGGGCAGTTTGACTGGGGCGGTCGCCTCCTAAAATGTAACGGAGGCGCCCAAAGGTTCCCTCAGAACGGTCGGAAATCGTTCGTAGAGTGCAAAGGCATAAGGGAGCCTGACTGCGAGACCTACAAGTCGAGCAGGGACGAAAGTCGGGCTTAGTGATCCGGTGGTACCTCGTGGGAGGGCCATCGCTCAACGGATAAAAGCTACCTCGGGGATAACAGGCTGATCTCCCCCAAGAGTTCACATCGACGGGGAGGTTTGGCACCTCGATGTCGGCTCGTCGCATCCTGGGGCTGAAGTAGGTCCCAAGGGTTGGGCTGTTCGCCCATTAAAGCGGCACGCGAGCTGGGTTCAGAACGTCGTGAGACAGTTCGGTCCCTATCCGTCGCGGGCGTAGGAAATTTGAGAGGAGCTGTCCTTAGTACGAGAGGACCGGGATGGACTGACCTATGGTGTACCAGTTGTTTCGCCAGAAGCATAGCTGGGTAGCTAAGTCGGGAATGGATAAACGCTGAAAGCATCTAAGTGTGAAGCCAACCTCAAGATGAGATTTCCCATAGCGTAAGCTAGTAAGACCCCTTGAAGACTACAAGGTTGATAGGTCAGAGGTGTAAGTATGGTAACATATTTAGCTGACTGATACTAATAGGTCGAGGGCTTGACCAATTATTTAATCAAGTTGTAAAATATACATTAATTCTATATGCAATTTTGAAAGAGCATTCTTTCAAAGGAAAACAAATTCTAACGAATTTGCATAAGTTCGTCTAACTAAAATCATAGATTTAGAGACTCACTTAATCTCGTGACGATGGCATAGAGGTAACACTCCTTCCCATTCCGAACAGGACAGTTAAGGTCTATAGCGCCGATGGTACTGCACGGGTGACTGTGTGGCAGAGTAGGACGTTGCGAGGTAAAATAAGGTTTACTAGCTCAGTTGGTAGAGCACATGACTTTTAATCATGGTGTCCCGGGTTCGATTCCCGGGTAAGCCACCAATTACTTTTAAAAAGTAATTTTTAATGAAAACTTGCTTAGTATTTATATAAAGGGCTTTTACTTAGTGTAAAAGTTCTTTTTTTGTTAAAATACTACAGATTATACTGGTGATATTAATTATTATTAAATCAAAATGCGTAGGAAATTTAAATTTATGCACACATTTTCAATACTTATCCACAAAAAAATGTAATAAATATGTGGATTAATTAAATTATATATCATTTACTTAGTAAGTATAATATAAATAATAATTCTCAAGTATGAATATATAGGAGCCTAAGGAAAAGCAAGGTTATATTATTTAAAATAAATTATATTTATTTTAAATAAAGATTGACATGAGATGATATGGCATGTATAATAATATCTTGTTGAGATAAATATTCGACAAAATTATCTAAAACATAGATTTAGATAAGGAATATAAAGTCTATATAATTTATAGATTTAAAGACTCAATTAATCTCGTGATGATGGCATAGAGGTAACACTCCTTCCCATTCCGAACAGGACAGTTAAGGTCTATAGCGCCGATGGTACTGCACGGGTGACTGTGTGGCAGAGTAGGACGTTGCGAGGTAAGATTTTGCGCTATTAGCTCAGTTGGTAGAGCACCTGACTCTTAATCAGGGTGTCCAGGGTTCGAATCCCTGATGACGCACCAAAACAAAGACTGTTAAAATTATTTTTAACAGTCTTTTTTATGTATGAAATTATAGAATCAAATTCCATTGTATTAAATTAGCAAAATGTGTTTAGAATAACAAAGCAGAATAACAAGCCAGTATGTTGATTATTTCGCAGTCTGGGCTTGTTATTTTTTTATATGTCTTAACCTTTAATTAAAAAGCTGCAAGGTCTATCTAGGATTCCATTTAGCTCAGCTAAGGCAATGTCAAAGTTTATTATTGGTACTTCTTGCTCTTTCACGTATTCTAATCTTGATAGAAGCTGTCTTCTTGTAACATACACGAACCATAGTAGATGATAAATTTAAAGTCTGATAAGTTCTTTGGAAAATCAACACCTGATACATTCACTATGTTGAACTTACCACCTACCTTTTCTCAAGTAATCCAGGTAACTTTTCACGTGCAATGCTCCTTTTAAAGAATGATTAGTACATGCTTTTGAAATTAGGATGTTGTCACCAGGTTTCAAATCATTAATTGCTTTAGTTCCCATAACAAATAATTCTAAGTCTCCTTATATTAGGACCAATATTTTCATTAGTAATATTAGCAATATTAAGTTATATATATATAAGTGCAATTTTGATTCTTTAACGAATCTAGTTACTGTTATCTAATTGGTGTAGATTATTTTTTGCAATATATATAAATTAAATTATTTTAAAAAGATTTAAAGTTATTGTAAATATCATCTTTTATAAATAATAAAAACTTTTTTAGCATTTGAAGATCTTCTTTAAAAGAGGTATCTTCATTGTTAGATGATAAATATCCATTATTAAACATAGTAAGAGCAAAAAATAATATGCCTAGATTGATATACAGATCTTTTATATCTGCAATAAATAGATTACTGATTCCTATAAAATCTAAACTACCACCATAAAATACTTTATCAATTAGTGAACACAGGGCACCACAAAATACAAATATAAAGCACATGTCTGACCAAAAATCTTTATTCCCTTTATGTAAATAGTATCTATATACTTCAATAAAGATGAAAATAGCGAGTATATTTAATGTTATTAAAATTGGAAAACTAACTGATGTGCCGAATCGAGCATTTAGCCAAGAGCCATCAGTATTGATTATAGGATTAAAGTATAGCATTCCATTAATTATAGGAAAATCATTATTAAACCAAAATAATTTTATTAATATCTTTATACATTGATCAAATGAAAGAAGGAATAAAAACAGAAATAACAATATAGTAGATTTAAATCCATTTTCATGTTTAATGCCAAAGTTATAAGTAAATAAACCAACTAATGCAAAGAGTATAATAAGTAGTATATTAAAGAGAATTGTTTGAAAATCAGTAATCCTTCCAGTAATAAGCTCAAATAAAATATATATAACCCATATTAAAGGAAGAATACTTATAGTCAAAACTTTTTTGTTTTTCATAAAAATACCTCCAACTGCAAAATATATTAATGCTATAGTAAAGTGTAACATAAGCTAAAAAAAAATTCACTACTATTAAAAGATTTGAATTTGGTTTAATATAGAAATAAAGAAAAAAATATATAGGTTATTAAATAATTATGGGTGTAAGGTTGAGTATATATTGATAAGAATTATTATGGTATAAAAATAATTAAGAAAAGATATGAGAAAGAAGGTATAAAATTATGTTAACAATTTTAGCAGTATCAGATTCTATAGGAGAAACTGCAAATCAAGTAGCAGTAGCAGCGGCAAGTCAATTTACAGAAAAGGTTGAGGTAAAAAGGATTCCATATGTTAAAGCATTAGATGATGTTGAATATGTAATGAAAATTGCAGATGAATGTGAAAATGTAATAATAGTATCTACAATAATCACTGTTAATGTTAGAGAACACTTGACACAAAAGGCAATGGAAAAGAATATATCAGTTATGAATGTATTAGGACCAATACTTAATGTAGCATCTAATATATTAAAAACACAACCTACATATAATCCTGGTGCTATGAGACAAACCGATGAAGTATATTTTAAAAGAATAGAAGCTATGGAATTTGCAATGCAAT